>DATEAV010000095.1:0-3019 GCA_035288185.1 Anaerolineales bacterium
AACGGGTGATCCCACAGCCAGCCTGCTTGCGCAGGGCCTTGCCACGCCCGCTCAGGCGGAGGCCCTGAGGCATGAGCTGGGCCTCGATCGGCCTCTCCTGGAGCAGTACTTCGTCTTTCTATCCGGCCTGGCGCGCGGCGACTTGGGCCTCTCCCTCTACACGGGCAGGCCCGTGCTCCGGATCATCGCCGAGCAAGCGCCTTCGACGGCCGAGCTCGCCGGGCTCGGCCTGGTCGTGGCCGTGGGGCTTGGGCTCCTCCTTGGAATCGTGGCCGCCTGGAACGAGGGTCGGGCCTTAGGTCGAGCGGCCGCGGGGCTGGCCGGGTTGGCTACGGCGCTGCCGGTGGCGTTCACGGGGATCCTTGGGCTGCTCCTCCTGGTGGGCCTGCCGGGAAGCGTCGCCTCACCCGTGTGGGCCCCGATCCGAAGGCTCGCACTGCCCGGGTTGGTACTCGGCTATGCTTCGTCCGGGGCCATCGCGCGGGTGGTCCAGGCCGGACTGAGCGAGAGCCTGCTCAGGCCCTATATCCTTGCCGCCCGCGCCCGCGGCGTGCGTCCCCGCGCCCGGATCCTCTGGCACGCTCTACGCCCGGCGCTTCCCCCCGCGGTCTCCCTCGGCGCGCTCGAAGCCGCCTACCTCTTCGGCGGGACCGTTGTCACCGAGACGGTCTTCTCACGGCCGGGGCTTGGGCGTCTCCTGGTCGGCGCCATCCTGCAGGGCGACTTCCCCATCGCGCAGGGCCTGGTTGTTCTCGCCGCCATCGTCTACACCGCCAGCCACTTTGCCGCCGACGCGTTGGCGATGACGATCGACCCACGCCTGCGAGGGCAAATATGAGAGCCGGCGCGCCGGAGTGGCTGTCAGCGGCCTGGATCGCGCTCGTGGTGTTTGCATCCGCCCTCGCCCCCGTGCTCGCCACATCCTCTCCGGGGCAGCCCATCGGCGAGGCGCTCCTCTCGCCTGCAGCGAGCCCGCCCCTCGGCACCGACGCATTGGGCCGGGACCTCTGGTCGCGCCTGGTCTGGGGAGGACGGCTGAGCTTGGCGATCTCGCTCGGGGCTGCGTCGCTCACCGTCTTGCTTGGCACCGTGGCGGCGCTCACCGCCGCCGCCTTGGGAGGCTGGCCGGATCGGGTCGTTCTCTGGGTCTCCAATTCGATGCTCGCCGTCCCGGGCCTTCTCCTTGCCCTGCTCATTGCCGCGGCGATGGGCCCCGGGTTGCCCGCCGTGGTCCTGGCCGTCGGTCTCGGAGGGGCTCCCGGATTCGCCCGGCTAGCGCGAACGGCTTTCCTCCAAGTGCGCGAGGAGCAGTACGTCCTGGCGGCCCAGGCCCTTGGCGCGGGCAGAGCTTGGATCTCGATCCAACACTTGCTCCCCAACGCCAGCGCCACCCTGCTTTCTCTGGCGACGACGCACTATGCCTGGGCCTTCCTGGGGACGACGACCCTCGCCTTTCTCGGGCTCGCCGGAGATCCTTCGGCGCCCGAGTGGGGCACGATGTTGAACGCGGGACGGGCAAACCTTCCCTACGCACCGTGGTTGGCACTGGCCCCCGGCCTCGCCATCAGCCTCACCATACTCTCGGTCCACAATCTGGGGGAGTTCCTCGCCCGCCGGGCACGGCGTTGACCTCTCTCTATCGAACGACTTTCATTCAACACCGAGACACCTGCCCCGAACCGCACACCTGCACCTGCGGCGCACCGCAGGTGCGGTGCAGGTGGGTGCGGGGGGGACTGTCACCGCTGTTTCCGCGGGCGTAGTTGATGGCGCCTCCCGCCGCCGTCTACATCTTGACCACCGGTGGAATTGGCCTTGGCCCTGGCACGACGTTTTGCGGGGAGCGCATTGGGCTCCGCGCTAATCATTGAAGCAGAATGATGTGACGGCAAGAAGACGCTCTCACCTTAGCGTCATCCTGAGGCCCATCCCGCGCCATGTGGTGGTCACGACCATTCCGCAGGGCCGACACTTGCACCTGCATGCACACCTGCCCCGACCGCAGGTGCGGGGAGTGCAGGTGAGGATCTCGTTCTTGGCGAGGCGCAGCCCGTTTCAAATGAGACAACGAGATCCTTCGGGCCTCCAGAGACTCGCCGCACCCGTGCACGCGCACGAACGGCCCTCAGGATGACATGAACGAAGAGGCCTGAGGATGACGCGAGGGAGACCTAAAGGAGATGAAGAGCCGAAGCTACTACGTCTACATCCTGGCCAGTCGATCGGGCGTGCTCTACATAGGTGTCACCAACGACATTGAGAGGCGAATGTCGGAGCACAAGGCTGGGCATCGGGGGCGGTTTCGCCGAGAGATACAACGTCAGGCGGCTCGTGTATTTCGAGGAGACCGCAGATATCCGCGCCGCAATCCAGCGTGAAAAGGAACTCAAGGGATGGGTGCGCAGGAAGAAGGTGGCTCTCATCGAGTCGGTCAACCCGGGATGGAAGGACCTCAGCGAGGGCTGGCCCACCGAATGAGGCCAAGTCCCCTTTCCAGCTGGACTCTCGCCTTCCCATGTCATCCTGAGGCCCGTCCCGCGCCAGGTGGTGGTCACCTCCATTCCGCAGGGCCGACACTTGCACCTGCATGCACACCTGCACCGACCGCAGGTGCGGGGAGTGCAGGTGAGGATCTCGTTCTTGGCGAGGCGTAGCCCGTCTCAATGAGACAACGAGATCCTTTGGGCCTCCTGAGACTCGCCGCACCCGTGCACGCACACGAACGGCCCTCAGGATGACATGTGGAGAGCCGGGACCGCGAGGATGCGGGCAGTCTCAGGACGAGAGACTATTGACACCGGTATAAGTAATGTCCTATACTCTGGGCTGGAGGCCAATGATGCGACCTTCGGGAAGCCCAGAGGAATTGGAGCGTCGGCGGGTTCGTGCCATCCGGCTTCTCCTGCAGGGCCATCAGCCCATCGAGGTGGCACGCCTGGTCGGGGTCGATCGCCGCAGTGTTCGGCGCTGGAACCGAGCCTACCGGGAAACCGGTGACGAGGGCCTGCGTGCGAAACCT
>DATEAV010000096.1:0-3209 GCA_035288185.1 Anaerolineales bacterium
TGGCGGCGGAAGTCGCCGAGACTACGCTGGCAGATGCAGCGGGGACGGGCCCCATCGGTGTCGAAGAGAGAAGAACGGATTGTCTGCGCAGAAGGGACCGCGGTAGAATCGGCCCGCCAAAGGGATTCGCTTTCTCCGATCGATTGCGCCGATCAGCGCACAACAGAGGATGGTTGAATGGCCAAGTTGCAGCTGCCCGAGAAGATGGAAGCCCTCCGGCCGCGGCTCGGCGGCGTCGTCGAGAGCATCGAGCGGCGTGCTCCGTACGCCGCCGCGCTGCTCTCCGCGCGCCGGGGCTTGCAGATCTACGTCGACAGCCGTGAAGAGAGGCTCAGCGAGCAGGCGCCCACGGCCGGCACCGTCCTGACGGCGTTTGACGGGGCGACCATCCACGAAGAGGCCGTCGGGGGCTTTGAGCCTGCGGCCGTCGAGCGAGGGGCGCGCGATCTGATCTCGCGGGCCGGGAGAGCCAACGGCCGAGGGGTGGATCCCGGCCCGAGGCGGAGCGGCGATTTCATCACCGCGATGAAGATCGCCCCCGAGAGCCTGAGCACCGAAGAGAAGCTCGGTCGCTGCCGCAGCCTGCGCGATCGCGTTCAGAAACTCGATTCCAGAATCGTGAATGCCCAGGTGAACTACCTGGAAACGAGCGAGTACTCCGTCTTCAAGAACCGGGCCGCCGATCTCGCCCAGCGGGTGCAGCGAGCGCGCATCCTGCTCCTGGTCGTTGTAAGCGGAGAGCAGGGCGTTCGCTACAACTGGATGACGAGAGGGGCGAGCGCGGGTTGGGAAGCGCTCGAGTTCAGCGACCAGGACCTGGAGTCGCTGGTGCGGAATACGGTGGCCCTGCTCACCGCCGAGCGGATCGAGCCCGGCGAATACACCATCGTCACCGCACCGGGCGTCACCGGGACGATCTGCCACGAATCGTTCGGTCACGGCGTCGAGACGGACATGTTCCTCAAGCAGCGCGCCCGGGCGGCTCAGTTCGTCGACAAGGTCGTGGGTTCCTCGATCGTCAATATCTACGACGATCCATCCTATCCCGCCGGTTATGCCGGCTTCTTCTTCGATGACGAGGGAATGCTTGCCACGCCCACGCAGATTGTGGAAAAAGGCGTCTTTCGACGCGGGATCACCGACCTCTATTCCGCCGCAGCGCTGGGCCTGGCGCGCTCGGCCAACGGCCGCCGGCAGGACTACACGCGGAAAGCGTACGCCCGCATGACCAACACTTTCTTCGGCGCCGGCGAAGAGAAGCCCGAAGATCTATTCGGCCAGGTGGACCAGGGGATCTATTTGGAGAAATGGTATTCGGGGATGGAGGATCCTCAGGGCTGGGGGATCCAGGTGACCTGCCACTACGGCCGCGAGATCAAGAAGGGGAAGGTGACGGATCGAGTCTTCTCACCCGTGGCGATCACGGGCTACGTTCCCGACGTCCTGCAAAGCATCCGCGGTGTGGGGAAGGATCTGCGGCTGGATACCGGCACGTGCGGCAAAGGCCACAAGGAGTTCGTGCCCTCCGCCTCCGGAGGCCCGCATCTTCTGCTCACGGCGAGGTTGGGATAATGCTGAAGAACATTCTGCGCGCCCTGGAGGCAAGAGCGGATCTGACGGCCTGGACGGTGAGGCAACTCCGGACGCGAGGGGCGCAGATCTACGCCGTCCCGCGGACGGTCGAGGCCCAGCGGGCGGTGGCGAACGAGCGTTACGTGATCGATGTGCTCCGGACGACTCCCGGCCCCGACGGCGCTCCGAGCGTCGGCACCGGCAACGCGACGATCCTCCCCGGCGGCGACATCACCAGCGCAGTCGAGGCCGCTGCGCTGATGGCGGGCCAGTCCCACAACCCGCCTCACACGATCCCCGGCCCCGCCAAGGTCCCCGGCGTCCCCCTGGCCGACCCGGCTCTCCAGGCCGACCCGGCCTCCACCGCCGAAGAGCTGATGATCCGCCTCCACGCCGCGGCCGCCGCTCACCCCAAGTCTCGGCTGACCTCGGCCGAATGCTTCGCCGAGGAGGAGACGACAACCATCCGCAACAGCCGTGGCGTGGATGCCGAGCAGACGGCAACCAAGATCGACCTCGAGTGGGTGCTTCAAGCGAAGACGGACGGAAGCGAGGTCGAATCGTTCACCGAGCTCACCCGGCGCCGGGCCGCGGATTTCGATCTCGCGGCCGAGGTGAGGCTCCAGGCGGAACACGTCAGCGACCTGCTCTCGGCCGTACCGCCGCCGGACTTCGAGGGCCCGGTCATTCTGCGCGGGGAGACGCTGAGGGTGTTCTTTGAGGCCGGTGTTCTGCAGACACTCGCCTCGGCTTCATCGAAATATCGCAAGTACAGCGAGTGGGAGGTGGGCAAGCCGGTGTTCAAGGGCGAAGCGCCGGGCGATCCGCTGACGGTCTGGGCCACCCGGTCCCTTCCTTACGGCACTCACTCCAACCGCTTCGACGAGGAAGGCCTCCCGGCGCAACGTGTGGAGCTGATCCGGCGCGGAGCTCTGCGCCACTTTGCCTCAAGCCAGCGCTACTCGGACTACCTGCACCTTCCCGCCACAGGCGCCTTCGGCAACATCGAGATCCCGGCGGGCAAGACGCCGGCCCGGAGTCTGCTGGAAGAGCCCTACGTCGAGATCGTTACGTTTTCCTGGTTTGACCCCGACCCGATCACCGGCGACTTTGCCAGCGAGATCCGGCAAGGATATGTGGTCGAGAAAGGGAAGCGGCAGGCCTTCAAGGGAGGCCTGCTGGTGGGCAACTACCTGGAGGCCCTGGCCAACGTTCGTTGGAGCGCAGAGGCCGGGTTCTATGGAAGCTACGCTGGGCCGGAGCTGGCGCGCTTCGCCAAGCTGCGGGTGGCCGGGAAGCGCTGAGCGACTGGGAGGCAGGCGGCGGCTGAAGCGGGGCCTGCGCTCGGGGCAGTGATCGGTGATCGGTGAGCAGTGATCGGTGATCAGTGATCGGTGATCGGTGATCGGTGATCGGTGATCGGTGATCAGTGATCGGTGATCGGTGATCGGTGATCAGTGATCGGTGATCGGTAATCAGTCCTCGCCCATCGGGATATCGCCCCCTGCCCCACAGGGGCGCTCCCGAACGCCCGCCGGGGCCTTGTTCGCGGAACGGAGCGAGGCCTGAGCGAAGCGAAGGCATCGCGCAGTTGAAGGGGATGGAGGCGAATCCCTTCCACGCCCTTCGACTGCGGC
>DATEAV010000097.1:0-3186 GCA_035288185.1 Anaerolineales bacterium
AGGTTCACCCCAATCCGGTTTATCGATGAGGAGATCCAGGCCTTCTTCGACCGTCCCCCCGATCTCGCCAAGAAGCCGGGGCCGCCGAACGCTTTCTTGTGGAAGGGCGAGCAGCATGCCGTCGCGGAGATGCTCTCGTCTTGGACGGACTTCCGGCGCCGCGGGCGCATGGCGCAGAATATGGAGCAGGCCCATCTTAAGGCGGCCGAGCGGCGTGGTTCGTGGGGCGTCGGCCGTTTCTACTTTCGCCTGCGCATGCTGGGCGGGCGGATATTCGATCTCTATTACGATCGTGCCCCGGAAAGCTCTGGCGACCGCGCCGGGCATTGGTTCCTCTACCGCGAGCTGAGGCAAGAGCAAGGGTAGAAGGGGCCCCACCTTTCGGGCCTGGGGAGAATTCTCATTAAGGGTAGGGGCGAAGCATTCGGCGACGAACCCTCGGCCGAGGGCGATTTGCATCCGCCGAATGCTTCGCCCCTACGCTAACGTGTCATGGTGTGCGCGTAACGCCAGGTTCCTTTCACGTTGGGGACGTCCGCCCGCGCGGTTGGCCCCGATCGAGCGCAGTCACGGCGTCGCAGCAAGGTGCCAGGCGTCACCAGCGCCGGCGCCGCAGCCGGCGTCGGGGTGGGCGGCCCGACCTCTCGGTGTGCGGATACGTGGGGGCCCACTGAACTTGGGTCACGTTTCTGGTTGAGAGCGTTCGCGGGAGGTTGGAGCGACGTGGGTTCAGAATACGAGGAATCCGTGCTCGCGTGGCGGCAGGAGAAGGAGCGCTCGCTGCGCGCCGAGGAGGGCTGGCTTTCCCTGGCCGGGCTGCTCTGGCTCGGGGAGGGAGAGAACCTCGCCGGCAGCGGGGCGGGTTGTCCCATCCGCCTCCCGGAAGGCGCAGCGCCCGAATTGGTGGGCGCCTTCGATGTCGATGGGGGCGAGGTGGTCTTCCGGGCCGCGCCCGGCGTGGCGGCGACGAGCGGGGGCGAGCGCGTCGAGAGCCTGGTGATGCGCCCGGATACGAGCGGCGCTGCGACGAAGATCCTTGTCGGGCGTCTGACGATGGCGCTCATTCGACGGGGCGCTCGCCTCGCGATTCGCGTCTGGGATCGCGGAAGCCCGGCCCGCGAAAGCTTCCCCGCGCGGAACTGGTTTCCGATTCGGCAAGCCTTCCGGTTTGAGGCGCGCTTCCAACCCGCCGAACCTCCGCGGCTTCTGCGGATCACCAACGTCCTGGGAGACACCGACGAGGTTCAGAGCCCGGGGTGCGCGGTGTTTACTCACAATGGGCAGGAGTTCCGCCTGTTTCCGAGCGAGGTCGAAGATGAGGAGATGTTCTTCATCTTCCACGACCTCACCAGCGGGAAAACCACCTACCCGGCCGGCAGGTACCTCTACACAGCCCTGCCTTCCAAGGGCGTTGTACTCCTCGACTTCAACCGCGCCTACAACCCGCCCTGCGCATTCACTCCCTATGCCACCTGCCCGCTGCCGCCGGAGGAGAACCACCTCCCGATTGCGATCGAGGCGGGGGAGCGTCACGAGCCGCGAGGCTAGGCGATGAAAGCGAACGGACCCCGTGGCCGGATCCAGTGTCATCGGGACCGATCCGGGTTCTCCCGATCGAGAGCCCATTGGATGGGGTTGTTGAGAGTATACGCCCGCGCCCGACGTAGTTCGTCCTTATTTCTCAGCACATGTTCGTAGAATCCGCGTTGCCAGATAACCCTTCCAAGTCTGGCGCACCTTGCGTGCCGGGTGACAGCAGCCTTGTACGACCGGATGATTGTCGGTAACGATCCCTCAATGGGTTGACCGAAGCGCTCCTCGGTAGGGGCACGGCACACCTGCCCAGAGCGCAGGTACTGGGTGCCGTGCCCCTACGCTCACCAATGAGAAGGATCCCGTGCACGTGATTGGGCATCACAATCCATTCGTCAAGCGTGACATTGGGAAAATGGTCGGGGATCTGTTCCCACAGCGCGTGCGACAACAGACCCAGGGCACTCAAGGCAACTCTGTCCCCAGTGACCTCCCCCAACACACACTGACTGTCCCTCGCGCAGATCGTGACGAAATACGCCCCCGGTTGTGAGTAGTCATATCCCCGCAATCGGATGGACCGACGTCGCTCAGTGTCCATCGCTCCCCCTCGTCTTGGGAGGTCGCTCCCTCTACGCCAACCTCAGCCAGGCAAACACCCTCGGCGCGAGGTAGGCCACCCAGAATCCCGCCGCTGCATAGCGCACGTAGCGGAGCCCCAGGGCAAGCGGCTCCTCTCCGCCCGGGAAGACCATGCGCAGCCCGAGCCAGATGGCGAGGACACCGATCAGGCCGATCACGAAGCGAGCCAAACGCTTCACCCAGGCTCCGCCAGCCTCGAACCCTCCCCAGGCGCTGAGCAGCCCGGCCCCAGCGCCAAACCCAAAGAGAAGCCCGCTCGTCGCGAACATCCCCTCCAGGCTGCGCGGAGCAATCGCCTCCCCGGTGGCGGCCAGGGCGCGCTCTGCCCATTCGGCCGGGATCGGCCGGCTCTGCGTGAGGAGGAAGGCTCCGAATTGCAGCCCCAGGATCGCGAGCGAGATGCCAAACGCGACCCACACACGCCCACTTGGAGAGAGACGGCCCAGCCAGCCAGCGGCGGACGAGTCGAGCCGCACGAAAGCCCAGAGCAGGATTCCGCCTGCAAGCCAGCCGCCGATGGCGTCGCTGGGGAAATGCACTCCAAGGTAGAGCCGGGAGACCGAGATGAGCAGGATGAGCAGCGCCGCGGCCCACGTCACCCAGCGACGTCGGAGCCCCACGGCGAGCCGCCCCCACAGGGCCAGCGCGTTTTGTGCGTGCCCCGAGGGAAGCCCGAAGGAGGTCTCGCTTGCCAGGGCGCGCACCTGATCGCTCACCCAATAGGGCCTCGGCCATCCGAAGGCGAGCTTGAAGGCGCCGTTCAGGCCGTCGCTGGCCAGCAGGATCAATCCAAGCCGGGTCCCAAGCCGAACGTCGAAACACCAAAGGATCGCCGGCATGACGATCAGATAGAACTCCTCCGTCCCCAAGAACGTGAAGAACTTCATGGGCGTCGTGAGCCAATCGCCCAGTCCCTGTAGCCATGCGATGACGGGGATGCCCCAGGCAAGCCATTCGTTCATTGCGTTTCCCTCCGGAAGGATTGCAGCGCCGATGGGGGCGCGGGCGACG
>DATEAV010000098.1:0-11734 GCA_035288185.1 Anaerolineales bacterium
GGAGTGCTGGCGACTCCGGCCACGTTCCAGGGCGAGCTCTTCGCCTCGGTCGTTGAGCGTTTTGCCAGCGGCGTGCGAGTCTTCCAGCAGACTCTCCCCGGGCTCGTCGAGCGCATCGAGACCGGCGATCTCGACAGCCCCAAAACCCGGGAGATTCTCCAGAAGGCAATCACGCCCTTGCTGGAGCAAGACGTCGATACGCTGGTGCTGGCCTGCACGCACTATCCGTTTGTGATCCCTCAGATCTCCGCCATCGCCGGCCCGGACGTCCGGGTGATCGATCCGGCGCCGGCGATTGCCCGGCAGGCTCAACGAGTGCTGGAGGAGAAGGGGCTTTCGGCACCGCCGGGCCGAGGGGGCAAGGTGACCTACATCTCGTCGGGGGATGCGGGTCGCCTCGCGGCGATGGCCGCACGGCTCATCCACGTATCCGGCGAGGCGCGGCAGGCGACATGGGAGGGCGAGACGATCCGACTGGCGTAGCTCCCCCGAAAATGCAGAAGCCCTCAAACTTCGGGGCGCGCGGCCGAACATCTGGGCAGGTGTGGGTCCGGGTCAGACACGGCGCAGCGCGTCCGCCCACGCCTTCATATCCGCGACTGACCCATTGAACTCGTTCAGGTCGACACGCCCCTTGATCCCAGGGATCATCGCCGTATAGATCTTCTGCCAGATCGCCCACGTCAACCAACCGCTGGGACACGCGTCTCTCGGAAGATACGCCGTCGCGCTGGCCAGCCACAAGTCGCGCCCCACCAGCGGCCCCGGCCAGTGCTTCGGAGGCGGCGTCGCATACTTTTGCCACCAGTCCTTTCGGGTGTAGATGATGCAGCGGCGCTGGAGACGATCCTCGATAGACGCAATCAGATCCCCCAACAACACCCGATACCCAACCGGATCAACCTTGTTAGCTACCTCGCAATCGACAGCCGGAGGAAGCTCAGTCTCCCCATGATCCACGGCATGATCTGCAAATGCCCTCGCCTGGTCGTCCCACGCCACCCAGGGGTAGAATGCCAGATACCCCCCAACCGCGTAGGATCTCTGATCCGGCAACGGGTGAGGCTGGCTCGCCCACTCCTTGTCGATCAGCGCCCCATTCGCCACCCGCCGATACACGAAATCTATTTGCAGCTTGCTCCAGTCGATCTGTCCCTGGGCTTCGCTCACGTCGATGCCGACCGCTCTCATAAGGAACGCACCTCTGCTTGGGGGATTGCCTACGCCCAGACATCGGAGATCCTACGCCGGCTCTTCCTCGTCACCGGCGCCCGCTTGCTGCAGATCGCGGGCCGCGATGCGGGCCACCGAGGCGACGGTGTTTCCCTCGCGCAGGTCGATCACCCGGACGCCCATCGTCGCCCGCCCGGCGCGTTTGACCTGCTTCATCTTGGTCCGCAGGACGATCCCGCCCCGGGAGATGATCGTCAGATCGTCGTCGTCGTGGACGACGCCGGCCGCCGCGATGGGGCCGGTGACCTCCATCTTCTCCTTGCTGAGGCTGATGACGCCGCCGGTGCCCCGCCCCTTGGGCGGATACTCGCGCAGCGGAGTCCGCTTGCCGTAGCCGAGCTGGGTCACCACGAGAAGGTCTCCGCCCGGATCGACGACATCCATCGCCGTCACTTCGTCGCCCATTCTCAGGGAGATGGCGCGCACGCCTGCCGCCGGCCGTCCCATCGGCCGGACCAGGGCCTCGTGGAAGCGCAGCGCCTGCCCCTGGCGGGTGACAGTGATCAGCTCATCGTCTCCGCTGGTGAGCCTCACCCACCCGAGGATGTCGCCCGCTTCCAGGCTGATGGCGATCAAGCCCGACGGCCTCACCGAGGCAAACTCGGAGAGCACAACCCGCTTGATCTTGCCCTTGCGGGTGACCATGGTGCAATAGGAGGCCGTGTTGAAGTCGGGCACGGCCAGGGTGGCCGTCACCGTCTCCCCCGCCTCGAGCGACAGGATATTCACCATGGGGATGCCGCGCGCCGTGCGATCGGCGTCGGGGATCTGGTAGGCCTTCTCGGAGTACACCTTCCCGCGGTCGGAGAAGAACAGGATGGTGTCGAGGGTGCGGGCGGGGAAGAGCATCATCACCTCATCCTCGCCGCGCATCGAGTGCCCGGTCACGCCGCGCCCGCCCCGCCCCTGCCGCCGGTAGGCCTTGGCGGCCACGCGCTTGATGTAGCCCCGTTCGGTGATGCTGATCAGGACAGCCTCGTCGGCGACGAGGTCTTCTTCGCGGAACTCCTCGGTGGCCTCGGGCGAGATGCGCGTCCGGCGCGGGTCGCCGAACTTCTGGACGATATCGGATAGATCGTCCTTGATCAGCCCCAGAATCTTCTTGGGATTTGCCAGCAGATCCTCCAGGAAGCCGATCCGCTCGGTCACTTCCTTGTGCTCGTCTTCGATCTTCTTCCGCTCCAGGGCGGCCAGCCGGCGCAGTTGCATGTCGAGGATCGCCTGGGCCTGGATCTCCGACAGCTTGAATCTCTGGATGAGGCGTTCTTTGGCGGCATCGGCGTCGGGCGAACGGCGGATGGTGTCGATGACGTCGTCGAGGTGGGCCAGGGCGATCAGCAGGCCGTCGAGGACGTGTTGCCGGGCGCGGGCTTTGGCGAGCTCGAATTCGGAGCGGCGCGTGATGACGACGCGGCGATGCTCAATGTGGAGCTGCAGAGCGCGCTTGAGCGAAAGCAGCCTCGGCTCACCGTCGACCAGGGCGAGCATCTGCACCCCGAAGGTGGTTTGCAGCATCGTGTACTTGAAGAGCTGATTGAGCACCTTCTTGGGCTGAGCGCTGCGCTTGAGCTCGACAACAATCGACATCCCGCGGCGATCGGATTCGTCGCGCAGATCGGAGACGTCGTCCAGGCGGCCCTCTCGGGCCAGCTCGGCAATGCGCTCGATCAGGGAAGACTTATTGATCTGGTAGGGGATCTCGGTGATCACGATCCGGAAACGGGAGCCCACTTCTTCGATGTGAGCCACCGCCCGGACCACCAGCCGGCCCTTTCCGGTGATGTAGGCCTGCTTGATCCCTTCCACTCCGACGATGATGCCGCCGGTGGGGAAGTCGGGCCCGGGGACGAGCTGCATCAGGTCATCGATGGTGATCTCATCCAGGCGGTCGTAGTTGTCGACCATGTAGTGCAGGGCCTGGGCGAGCTCGCCGAGGTTGTGAGGCGGGATGTTGGTGGCCATGCCCACGGCGATCCCCGAGGTGCCGTTGAGCAACAGGTGCGGCAGGCGGGCCGGGAGCACCAGCGGTTCTTTGAGGGAGCCGTCGAAGTTGTCGGCGAAATCGACGGTCTCCTTCTCGATATCCACCAGGAGCTCGGCCGCGATCGCAGCCAGCCGGGCCTCGGTGTAGCGCATGGCCGCCGGAGAGTCGCCGTCGATCGATCCGAAGTTCCCCTGGCCGTGCACCAGGGGGTAGCGCATGGAGAAGTCTTGGGCCATTCGCGCCATGGCCTCATAGACGGCCACATCCCCATGAGGATGGTACTTGCCGAGCACTTCGCCCACGATCCTCGCCGACTTGCGCTGGGGAGAGTTGGGGCCGATTCCCATGTCGTGCATCGCGTACAGGATGCGGCGATGGACCGGTTTGAGCCCGTCGCGAGCGTCGGGAAGGGCGCGCGCCACGATGACGCTCATGGCGTAGTCGAGGTAGGCGCCTCGCATCTGATCGTCGATGTCGACCTGTCGGACGGTGCCGATATCCATGGCTGGCTGGTTTCTCTCGCTTGTGGGGATCGAGACGGCGGACGGCCGCCCCGGTTGAGGCAATTATACCTCGGCCGCCCCTTGTCCTCCTTCCCCAGGCGGCTCGGCCCGGCCTGTTTCTCGGCCGCCACATCTGGCGGGCATCCGGTTGCTAGGGCCAGCTCTCCCAGGCCTGGAAGCCGGAGCGGCCCGCCGTTTGACACCCCGTAGCTTCGATGCTACAAAACTCGTGTACTATCCCCATGGAGGCCCCGATGTACCGAAAGCGGTCGCGCGCCCCACTGATCATCTTCATCATCCTGCTCGTCGTGCTTCTTGCCCTAGGCGCATTGGGCAACTGGACGGCCCGCCGGGGCTTCCCCCAAGCCGAGGGGACCCTTCGCCTCCCCGGCCTCCAGGCAGCCGTCCACGTCTTCCGCGATTCCATGGGCATCCCCCACATCTTTGCCACCAACCCGCACGACCTGTTCATGGCCCAAGGCTTTGTCCACGCGCAGGATCGGTTTTGGCAGATGGAGTTCTGGCGCCGGATCGGCAGCGGCCGGCTGGCCGAAGTCCTCGGCCCCTCCGCCCTCGAATCCGACCGGTTCATTCGAACTCTGGGGTGGCACCGGACCGCGGCGGCCGAGCTCGAATTACTCGACCCGGAAACACGCTCCGTGCTCGAGGCCTACGCCGAAGGCGTCAACGCCTACCTTGCCTCGACGGACCTCTCCGAACTCGGGCTCGAGTTCACCCTCCTCGACCTGACCGGCGTGGAGTTCATTCCCGAGCCCTGGTCCCCGATCCACACCCTCACCTGGGCGAAGGTGATGGCCTGGGATCTTGGAGGGAACATGAGCGATGAGCTCACCCGCGCCGAGATCGTCGCCACCCTCGGCGTCGGAGCCCTGCCCGTCCTCATGCCCCCCTACGGAGCAGGCCAACCGGTGATCGTGCCCCACCCGCTCACCGGCGTCACGCTGCGGGCCTTCCCCGAGGCCGCCTTCACCGCCGGCCGTCAGCTCGGCATCGGCGACGATCTGGGGAGCAACAACTGGGTGGTCGCCGGCAGCCGCACGGAGAGCGGTTCCCCGATCCTGGCGAACGATCCGCATCTCGGGATCCAGATGCCCTCCATCTGGTATGAGATCGGGCTGCACTGCGATCCCGTCGGCCCGGAGTGCCCGATCGAGGTGGTGGGATCCTCCTTCGCTGGGGCACCGGGCGTGATTATCGGACACAACTCCCGGATTGCCTGGGGGGTGACCAACCTCGGCCCCGACGTTCAGGATCTCTTCATCGAGCACATCAACCCGGACAACCCGAACCAGTATGAGTATCAGGGTCAGTGGCTCGATATGCAGCTCGTGCGCGAGGAGATCCTCGTCGACGGCGAGGAGGAGCCGGTTGTCCTCTTCGCTCGGATCACGCGCCATGGCCCGATCATCAACGATGTCCTCGAAGGGGCCGAGGAGGACTGGTCCTACGGCTGGCAGCCGCTGGCGCTTTCCTGGACCGCCCTGCAACCCGGCACGCTGATGCGCTCGGTGATGCTCCTCGACCGCGCCGTCAACTGGGACGAGTTTCGCGATGCGCTGAGCTATTGGGACGTCCCCAGCCAAAACTTCGTCTACGCCGACGTTGACGGCAACATCGGCTATCAATCTCCGGGCAGGATCCCCATTCGCGCCAATGGCGATGGATCAATGCCGGTTCCGGGCTGGACAGGGGAATACGAATGGACGGGGACCATCCCCTTCTCCGAGCTGCCCCGCGCTTTCAACCCGCCCGAGGGCTACATCGTCACGGCCAACAACGCGGTCGTAGCCTCCGACTTCCCCCACTTCCTGGGCATGGACTGGGATCCGGGCTACCGGGCCCTTCGAATTGTGTCTCTGATCGAGGCCGATCCCGCCCTCTCCGTGGCCGACATGCAGGCGATCCAGATGGACAGCACACCCGTCTGGGCAAATAGCATCCTGCCCTACGTCCTCGAGCTCTCGACGCCAGACGCCAGGCTTTCCGAGGCCATCGGCGCCCTGCGTGGGTGGGATGGTCGGGCCTCGCGCGACAGCGCCGGCGCGGCCCTCTTCGAGGCCTTCCGCCTCCACCTGATCCAGGAGACGTTCTCCGATGACCTCGGAGCCCACCTGCTGCGCAGGTCTCAGGGCAACCTGATGGTCTCCCTGGCCAACCTGATGCCCGAGGCGGGCTCTCCCTGGTTCGACAACCGCTATACCCCGGAGGTGGAGGATCGCGACGCCACCCTTCTGGCTGCTCTCGAGGCGGCGGTGAATGACCTGAGCGGGCGCTTCGGCAACAATATGGCGCGCTGGCGTTGGGGCGATCTCCACGGCGCCACCTTCGAAAACCAATCGCTGGGCCAGAGCGGGATTCTTCCGATCGAGCTGATCTTCAACCGGGGGCCGGTGGAGGCCGATGGAACGATCGCCACGGTCAACAACACCGGCTACGATGCCAATGAGCCCTACTCTGTGGTGACCGTGCCATCCTACCGGCAAGTGGTCGACCTGGCCGATTTCAACCGCTCGGCGTCGATCCACACCACCGGACAGTCTGGCCATCCCTTCCAGGCGCACTACGACGACATGATCCCCATGTGGAGGGATGGACGGTACCACTCGATGCTGTGGGCGAGGTCCGCGATCGAGGCTTCGGCGGAGGCGCACCTGGCGCTCACGCCGTGAGGCCGGGCGCTGCACTTCCCCTGTCTCCCCATTCCCCTCCACCGTGGCACCGGCACGGGCGGAGGACAGGCTCCCCATCAATGCCGAACCGGCAGGTTCCGATGGGAACTTGCATCTTGGCTAGGATGGAGACCCGCGAGAGGCCCTCGGCCCCAATTCGGTGCTGCCGTCCTTGGCGCAGATGAGAGACAAGGCCGCAGGGAAAGGTAGACACCAAATGGGCCGAAAAGTCCCGTCGATCCATCACAGGGGGGAGCCACTTCACCAATTGACGGCATCGTAGAGTGCGCATGGAGGCCTTGTGCTCCGCTGGTGGATCTTCGCCCTGATTTCCGTCGGACTGTTGGCCTTTTCGTGGGGGCCACTCCGGAATCCCCGTTCGCATGGCTTCTATCGTTTCTTCGCCTTCGAGGCGATCGCCGCCATTGTTGTGCTCAACATCGATCGATGGTTCAGCCATCCGTTTTCCGCCCTCCAAATCCCTTCCTGGCTCCTGCTCCTCCTATCCCTCTTCCTGGTGGTCCATGGTTTCGTTCTGCTGCGAACCGTCGGGCGGGCGACGGGAGGGATTGAGAACACGCAGGTTCTGGTCCGACAGGGGGCCTATCGCTACATCCGCCACCCTCTCTACGCCTCACTGCTCGCCTTGGGCTGGGGCGCCGCCCTCAAGGACCCATCCGTTCCGGCTCTCGCCCTGGCTGTGGTGGCCAGCGGCGCGCTGTTCCTCACGGCCTCGGTCGAGGAAGCCGAGTGCCTGGCCAAGTTTGGGGATGCGTATCGGGAGTACATGCGGGAGACGAAGCGATTCGTCCCGTTCGTGTTCTGAATCAGGTGAAGACGGTCATTCGCCTCTCCTTGCGGGTCGAGGCCTCCGCCCACCCCGCGGGCGATGCCGGGTTGCAGGTGGGGGCCCGGGTTGAGGTGAGATTGGAGGGCCTGGCGGCGCCGCCCAGTGACCGAGTCCCAGAATATGCATGCCGCACTGGTCAGGTGGCCCGAGGTGGGAGAAACGTTCCGGGGCCTCTCACCCTCGCACCAACGTGCCTACCTGGAGTACATCGAGGAGGCGCGGCGCCCTGAAAGCCACGCAAATGGAATTGGATAGACGATCGAGAGGCTGAGGGGACTTCGGAGGGATCCAAGAGCGGGCGGGCGCTACAAGTAGACCCTACCTGTGACAACCAGGCACATCACCCCAATCAGAATCACAGCCCCGAGCAAGAGGATGGAGAGCAGGAACCGCTGGCCGGCGGTCATCCCCAGGAAGCGGGGCGCCGGGCGGCGCGGGGCGCGCTTGCCGGCCATCGGGCCTTCCGCAAAGTCGTCTGAGCGCTCCGAGGCCTCGCGCAGGTTGTCGAACATCTCTCCCCTCCCGGCGGACTGAGCCGCCCGATCAGTTTAGCTCACGCAGCCGCGGTGTCAACGGGGCGGAGATGGTAGCCCTCGGGGCGGGCGACCAGCTGTTCCCCGCGCCCAGTGCGCAGCTTGAGGCGGCCATCGGCGAGAAGCCCCTCGACCACCCCTCGCATTTCGTCTCTCCCCGACTCGTCCACCATCGACACTTCCTGGCCACGAAAGGCCAGCCTTCTCTCCCACGCCTCCAGGAGCGCCTCCGATCCCAGGCGGGGATACCAGCGACCCACACCGTCCAGGATCCCAACGAGAAGGTCGTCGCGGTCGATCGATCGGCCGACGACCTCTTCGACGCACGTCGCCGGGTAGGCGGCCTGGGCCGGGACTGAGGCCGGCCGTACGTTTACGCCGATACCCACAATGGCGTACTCCAATTCCTGCCCGGCCCACGATCCCTCGACCAGCACGCCGGCGACCTTGCGTCCGTCGAGCAAGACGTCGTTGGGCCACTTGATCAGAGCTGCCACGCCTTGCGCCTCCAGAGCCTCGGCGACAGCCAGTGCGCCTAGGGCGGTCAGCCCGCCGATCGCCTCCGGGGCGAGGGCTCGCGGCCTCAACACAATGCTGAGGGCGAGAGCGCTGCCCGGCGGCGTGAGCCACGCCCGGCCGGCCCGTCCTCGGCCCGCCGTTTGCTCCTCGGCCACGACGACCGTTCCCTCCGGCGCCCCCTGGCGAGCCCGGGAAGCCGCTTCATCGTTCGTGGAGCCGATCGTCCCATGGAAGTGGAACTCGGCTCCAAGCCCTCGAAGGGGAAGGCTTGCCCGAAGTCGCTCTTCGCTCAACACGCCCAGATTGTACTCAAGGATACACGAAGCGTGCCAACCGGCCACAGGGGAAGGCTCGTCGGCCGCCTTGCGTTTCGGCGACCTCGTTCTCTGATAGAATCGCCGTCCGGCAGCATGAAGCACATCTGGTCTCCGTGGCGCATGGCCTACATCGAGAACCACAACCAGGAGCCGGGCTGCCTGCTGTGCAACCGGCTCGCCGAGGCCGATGGCCCACAGAACCTGATCCTGCATCGGGCCAGGCACGCCTTCGTTATCCTCAACCGCTTCCCCTACACCAACGGGCACATGATGATCGTCCCGTTCGCCCACCGCGCCTCGCTGGAAGACCTCGGGCCGGACGCCCTGGCCGAATTGATGCTGCTCTCGTCCCGAGCCCTGGCCGTGCTGCGTCAGGCCTATGGCGCCGAGGCCTTCAACCTGGGCGCCAACATCGGAGAGGCGGCGGGCGCCGGTGTGGTGGGTCACGTGCATTTGCACGTCCTGCCCCGTTGGCCCGGAGACACCAATTTCATGACGACGACCGCAGACACGCGTGTGGTCCCTTCCTCGCTCGAATCCACATATGAACGGCTGCACAAGATCTGGATGGGGCTGAAAGGCCGTGAATGAATCGGACGAGGACATGCGCCATCATCCCGCGCATCCCATTGGACCGATGCAGCGCCCCTTATGTCATGTAGCTTTCCGCCTCACCCCCTACCCCCTTCGCGCAGCACCCCTTTGGGGCTCCGCGTGTCACGATTCCTCCAGGCATCGTGCGAAAGCGGAGAGGGGAATGAAGGTCTAAGGACGTGTCCTTAGACAACCTCCCCTCCCCCGGCAGATTCTCGTCACACCGGCAATGAGAGCAACTGCCGGGGGTCCCTCCGCTCGCCTACACTTGCATCAGGTGCAAGTGGCGCTCCGGGATGCACGCGAAGGGGTCAGGGGCCGTCCCCCGCACCCACCTGCACCGCACCCCCTGGCACCGCCCGCCAGGGCAGGTGTGCAGTGCGCTGCAGGTGCAGGTGTGGTTTGCGTCTTGTCAAGTGGTGTAAATCGTGTGCTTCCACGGCTGTCTTGAGTCCCGATGATCACCTCAATGAACGGGTGCCAGGTGGAACTGTACCGGCTCAGCGACCAGCAACGGCTCGGGTGCAATGACTCGCGCCATCGACTCGAGGCTGAAGTATCTGCGCCCCACTTGCCAGTCGTCGGCGATTTCCACAAGGACGGATCCCGCCAAACGGACGGCAGACGCGCCGTCGGGAAAGACCCCAACTACATTGGTGCGCCTCTTGATCTCTTTGTTGAGCCGTTCCTGGGGATTGGTGGAGTAAATACGCGTCCAGAGCTCGGATGGAAAGGCCAAGTAGGCCAAGATGTCGTCTTCGGCCTGCGCCAAGATCTTGGCCGCCTTTGGCCAGCGTGGTCTCATGGCCTGCACCACTTCAGCCAACTGAGCCCCTGCCGCCGGCCGATCCGGCTGAGCGAAGATGGTGCGCAGGGCAGCCGCCACGATCGACTTGTCGCCGCGGGGCACGTGGGCCAGCAGGTTTCGCACACCTGCGCTTGCACCGCAGGTGCAAGTGTGAAGTGCACCCGGCAACGCTGCCAGCTAACCCTGGCCAGGACCTGGTCCAAGGCGGCCTTCAGACCTTCATGGGCGTCGCTCGTCACCAGTTGCACGCCTTTCAAGCCCCGGCGCACCAAGCTGCGCAGGAAATCGACCCAGAAGGCCTCCTCTTCGCTGGCGCCCAGCGCAAAGCCCAGCACTTCCCGTTCCCCGTTCTCTCGCACCCCCGTCGCAATCACCAGCGCCTGGCTCACAATCCTGTGGTTCTGGCGCACCTTGAGATACAGCGCATCCAGCCAGACGAAGGGGCACTCACCCTCCAGCGGGCGGTTGCGGAACGGCTCGACCACCTCGTCCAGCTCCTTGCAGATCCGCGACACCCGGCTCTTATCGATCCCGGTCAGCCCCAGCGCCTGCAGCAGGTCGTCCACTCGGCGGGTGCTGACCCCTTCGACGTAAGCCTGCTGCACCACAGCCAAGAGCGCCTTCTCCGACCGCCGGCGAGGCTCGAGCAGGCTCGGGAAGTAGCTCCCGTCGCGGACCTTGGGGATCCGCAAGGGGATCTCGCCTACCCGCGTCTCCCACACCCGCTGCCGGTGACCATTGCGGTAGGTTTGCCGTTCCGGCGTCCGCTCGTACCGGCCGGCACCGATCTGCTCAGCGGCCTCCAGCTCCATCACCGTCTGAGTCAATTGGCGCAGGCCTTCCTGCAGGAAGCCCTCATCCGGCTCCAGACCAACCTTGCGGAGGTACTCCATCAGTGCCACACCGTCCCGGTGTCCTATCGGGATAGTCGGGTCGGCCATCGTGTCCTCCTTTAGTGGCTTGGCGGTCACTCAAGGAAGCACACGATGGCTCTTTTCACAAGCCCGCTTCTACACCACTTCATGAGACATTATCGCCGCCCCTTGCCTCCTTAGACCTTCTTCCCCCTCTCCGCTCTCGCGCAATGCGTGGAGGAATCGCGACAAGCGGAGCCCCAAAGGGGTGCTGCGCGAAGGGGGGTCAGGGGGCCTTCACGGCCCGAACGGGGTGAGGTCGAAATGTATCAGACGAGAAGGCAGTGCGTCTGAGCACTTCGACGCAAGGGAAACTTGCGCGAGCCCTTGCCCGATCCACATACAACCTTTCAGGGGACCGTCGCCCGACGTGGGCAAATTACTGAAGAGCGCGGGGGGAATGCGGCCGGTATGGGGGGGCCGATTCCCGGGCGGCCTCGTAGGCGAGGCTAGAGAGCCAATCTTCGACCGAGCCGTGAAGCCTGCCCAGGAGCGCCAGGCGGGAGGCGATGGCCGAGACCCGCTCGCCAGCCTCCACGCAAAGCTCATCCAAGAGGGCCTGGTCCTCGGCGGTCATCGCCCGCGCGACCTCCCGGACCGAATTCCTCAACGCCGGGCCGCAGATATTGCGGAAGGTCTCGGGAGGGTCGAGAGAGAGCAAATGAGGCATGTGGAGGCCAAAGCCGGCGAACGCCTCCTTCAAGTGCTGGCGGACGGCCATTCCCTCCTGGCGGAGGGAGGATCGGATCGAGCGAACCTCGTCCTGGATCTCGCGGAGCACGGCCAGCG
>DATEAV010000099.1:0-2569 GCA_035288185.1 Anaerolineales bacterium
TGATGTAAGGTGATCCCTCACTGCCGCTCTCTCGTTCGTTGCTAGAGACCACGAAGGCCCCCTCACCTTCCATTTCAGTCACCATCTGCTCGATCGCCTGGTGGGCGAGGCGCGTGTCCTCCACGACGAGGGTCAGACTGCCGCTGCGAAGGATCAAGCGTTCGATCGTCAGCCCGAAAGCGGCCTGGGCCTCCGTCGTAGGCTGAGCAGGCGCTTGATACATACTGTCCACGATATTGCTGAACACGTTGCCCACCGCCGGGCCCATTAGGGCGGTCAGAAGCACGCCCAGCACTACAACAACCCCCACCAAGATCACAAGCAACAGACTTGCTCTGCTCGCTGGAAATGTGCTCTGTTGTGTCGTCATTGTCGTCTCCCAGTCTCTGCTCTTGAGATGAACGCCGGCCAACAGCATCGAGGTGAGCACCCGGGATAGATCGCTCCGGGCGAGCGGCTCATGGCCAACGCCGAATCGAGAGTCCGATCCCCAACAGGCCTTGGTTCCGCCTGGCCCGGTTCCTCGAGAGGGGATAGCATTTGGCTCCCCTCCTTTCTTCATGGTGCGATCTGCGGACGCATGGCGGCGTCGCCTTGAGGCCTGGTTCCGTTTTCTGGCGACCCCGCGCACCGAAGGCTAAGACATTGGATGGCCGAGTCGCTTCAAGGCCGGCTTCTTCTTCCGGGGTCATACGAATGCGATCTCAGGCCCTAGCCTCCTAACACAGGGTTGACGAGATCCTGGATGACAAGCACGATCATCAGGGCGAAAAAGGCCAGCATCCCTGCGAGGTGAATCATCTTCTCCCGCTGTGGGTCGATTCTCCTCCGCCGCAGCACCTCGAGTAGCAGCAGGGCGATCCGTCCGCCGTCAAGGGCGGGCAGAGGAAGCAGGTTGGCCAAGCCCAGGGCGACGCTCAGCACGCCGGCCAGGCGCAAGATCGGGAACCACTCGCCCCAGGCGATGGCATTTTCCACCACCCGGTCGCTAACCTGCTTAAGCCCGATGGGGCTGAGGAAGCGGGCCCCTTCCGCTCCGGCTCCGTTGCCCAAAAGGGCGGCGGGTAGAGCCGCCGTTGCCTGCACCTGTGCAACAACCTGCCCGGCCGATAGCTGTAGGGCCTGGGCCAAGGGATACTGGACGAACTCGTGGACCGAGGCGAAACCCGCCGGACCCTCGCCCGCGGGCCAGAGAAGCCGAGGCGTAAGCGCCAGCCAGAGCCGGGCTCCGTCCCTGAGGACCTCGAGGCGGATGGTCCTGCCCCGGCTGGCGAAGATCGCATTTCGCAGGGCCACCGAATCCTGTAGCGGCTCGGAGCCGGTCCGCAGGACCACATCACCCGCCTGCAAGCCGGCCTGCTCGGCCGGCGATTCCTCGAATACCTCGACGATCCGGGCATGCTCGGGCCAGCCGAGGGTGTAGGCCAGGGTGAAGAGGGCGAAGGCGGCCAGCAGGTTGGCGACCGCGCCAGCGGAAAGCAGTCCCAGCCGCGCCAAAGCAGGCGATCCCGCCAGCCCGCCGGGCCGACCCGGGTCGAATTCGCCCGCTGGTCGCACAAAACCCCCCAGCGGGACCCAATTCAGGCTGATCTCCACCCCGCGGAATCGCCCGATCCGGCGCAGCCGGGGAGGGAGCCCCAGGCCAACCTCATCGATCCGCACCCCCGCAACGAGGGCCACCAGCAGATGGCCCATCTCGTGGATGCCGACAAGCCCGCCCAGGATGAGGATGAAGATCGCCAGTTCCCGCGCACCCTGCAATAACGTGGCTATCATCTCTACGCTTCCACAATCCTTCCCCCGACCCACGGTCCTAAGCGTCGGAGCCCGTGCGCACGAGCGGAGGACCTTTGCCCGTCCTCTCTCGCCGATTGGCCTGGTCCCACCCGGTAGAGACTGTGCTTTAATCCTTCCTCGCTCCACCGCTTTCAGCATAGATGGGGAGCGAACGCCGGACTGCCGAGAAAATGCCGACCCCCAGGCCTTCAAATCCACCCGGCAGCGACCCGATCCATCGCCGCTCCGTGCGGCAGGCGCTCCGGGCGTGGGACAACTCCGTTCGGCTCGGGTCGAGCCCGCTGGCGAGGCTCGAGGTCGTCGAACGGAGGCGGCAAGCTAGCGGTTACCGGGCTTCACCCGTGGGTTATGGCGTTGCGCTACGCGAGGTTCTCCAGGAAGCGCTCAAGCAGCTGATGCCGGATGAGGCCACGCCACACTTCCTCGATCGACGTTGGCGCCCCTACCTGATCTTGACGCAGCAATTCCTGGCCGGACGAAGCCCGGGCTACCTCACCGAGCAGATGGCCATCGCCCGGAGCACATACGACCATGAGCAAGCCAGCGCGCTGGAATCCCTGGCCGGCATCCTACGCCAGTGGGAACAGCTCGGTGGAGAAGCGGGCATGCCCCTGCGTGAGGTGGGCCATGCCGTCCCTGTCGTCGTCCCGCCGCCATTCCTCGCCCCTCCCAAGCCGCTCTATCCTCTCGTCGGCCGGCAGCCGGCCTCCTTCAAGGCTTGGCTGCTTTCTGCAGCGCCTTCGCCGGTGTTGGCCATCTGCGGGTTGCCCGG
>DATEAV010000100.1:0-18005 GCA_035288185.1 Anaerolineales bacterium
TCGGAGCCATTCGAGCAACGCCGTTTCTTTGCTTATGTCACGCCGGAACGCCGAGTGGGAAGCAACCCGGCAGGACACTTCCTTCGCATCGGCCGTCCGCTCCCCAAGGAATTGCTCAACTACCCCTCGGAGAATACCGAGGAGGCATCCCGCATCCTGGGAGGTGCGGATGCTTTCCTTCCAGACGATCTCCCCCGGGAGGGCAGCCTTCCCGAATGTGTTCACCTATGCCCTGCGGACTACCGGACACACGTTTTGCTCCCCCCCCGATTGCGCGAGGCCGGCGTCCGGATCATCACGCTGGATCCATCAGCCTGGTACAACAGCATGGACTACGCGTCGGGATTGAGGGATATCGCCTCCGGTCTGGACGCCTTTCTCCCCTCCGTCGAGGAGGCCCGGGAAATGCTACGCCCAAGCGAGCTCGGGCCCTTCGAGACGGCCGAGGCTCTGGCCTCGATGGGCTGCCGCTTTGTGGCCATCAAGCACGGCGCCGGGGGATCCTGCATTTGGGACAGGGAGCAAGCCAGGGGGTGGCACGTGCCCGCCTACCCGGCCCGGGTGAGGGATGTCACCGGCGCTGGAGACGCCTACTGTGGCGGTTTCCTTGCCGGGCTGTGCGGGCAGGGTGACGCCCTCGAAGCGGCTCTGATGGGGACGGTCTCAGCGTCGCTCGCTATCGAAGGGAGCGGGGCCGTCTATCCCCTCGGCGCCCTCCCCGGCCTCGCCCGCGCCCGCCTCGAGGCGCTGCGCCCTCTCGTACGGCCAGCCTAAGAGTTCTAGGCCAGCTCACGGCGCCGGGGCGCCGGAGGGCGTCGGAGACGGCTCACCACGGACAACCGTGAAGCGCGAGGTCACCTTCCATGTCCCGCCGATGAACATGCGCACTTCGTGCTCGCCCGCCTCCCAGGCCTGGGGCGTGCACTCCGTATAACCCCATCCACCTGTGGCTCCGTCCCAGGGAAAAGATTCCACACAGATGATCTCTCCCTGGCGATACCAGATCGCCGTCCAGTCCACGCCGGGATCGATGAAGTTGTACTCGAACATGCCGTAGATCGTTCCTGCGGGGCTGTCGAACGCTTCCTGGGTGCCGGCAGGCGGGTAGCTCACCTCATAGGCGAACTGAATCTGGCCGAAGGCCGCATCGGGATTCGGGGTTACCAAGGAGAGGAGAGGGATCTCACTGGGAAACGCGGGGGTCGGCGATACGGTTGCTGTGAGGGTGGCGCTCAGAGTGGGGGTGATCGTTGGGGTCAGCGTCGTTGTCGGGGTGAGGGTGATGGTGGGAGTCAGCGAGGGCGTCAGCGTCGGCGTCAGCGAGGGCGTTGGTGGGAACAGGGTGTAGGCGGCTCGACGGCCGAAGATCAGAATCGCCAGGCCGGCGAGGCCAAAGACGAGGCCGAAGATGATGACGCGCCAACCCGCGAGAATCCGTTCGCGGCGCATCAGGTAGTACGGCATCCGGCTGGCCGATTGAGCGGTCCGCCAGCCATACCAGCCTGCCGCGACCAGCACGATGAAGAAGAGAACAGCCACCAAGAGGACGATTTGTTCGATCGTCATGCGGCCACGCGGCCTCCCTCCTGTGGGGACCGCATTATAGCATGTGGGTTTTGCACGCCGCTCAGGGATAGAGGAGGGTGATGAAAAGGCCCGCCGCCGCCGGGCCGATCTCACCGGAATCGATCTGATATCGGTAGACCGCCGACGAGCTTTCTCGTTCCACCTGGATGAGAAGCGCCGAGTCGGTCAGCCAGGCGACCGGATCGGCATGCCGGATCGGGCTCGGATGAGGCGGGAGGAGTGCCGCCAGATCTACCAGGCTAGCGGGCCCTCCGAATGTTGACGCCAGGCTCAGCTGGAAGCTCGCCCCCTCCCCCGATCCGCCGACCACCGTTCCCCACGCGACGCGGGAGCTATCCGGGGAGAAGACTGCCCTCCCCGATTCTCGCGCTCCGGAGAGAGGCTGGAAAAGAACTGTGGATCCCCCGTCGAGCCTCGCAAGGCGGATCTCGGGCGGAGTCCGTTCGGCGCTGTAGAAAGCGACAAACGTCAAGTCGGGCGAGACCCCCAGGATGCGATTGGTGGGATCGAGAAACGGCGACACATCCCGGGTGGCGAGGTCGAGAACGAAGAGGCCGCGATTCTCGAGATCGCTGCCCGAAGCATCCGTGCTCGTGGCCAGGGAGTAGTACACGGTCGAAGGAATGCCTTCAAGGAAACCGATCGCCAGCGGGAGAGGTTGCGGCGAGGCATGCAGCGTCGTCAGACGGAGCGCCGGGCTGTCCGTGCCGACGCCCGTAATCGCCTCGATGACGTAGAGAACGCTGAAGAGGCTCCCGGTCTCCTCGTCGACGACCTGATCCGAAACCGCCAGATATCCGGCGGGAATGGAGCCGCGCAGGCCCGTGGGCGCGCGGAGAGAAAGAAGAGGCAGATCGACCTGGCCCCGTCGCAGGCTGAGGATTACGCCTTCGGAGGCGGCGCGGAGATAGGCGATCTGAGTCGATCCATCCGGCGCGAGAAGCGGCGTCGAGGCCGCCCCGCTCGCCTCACGGGGCAGCCACCAGTGAAGCTCCGTGAAGACCTCAAGCTGCTGACCCTCGACGGAGAAGAGGCTTGCGGTGTCGTAGGCAGGGTCGAGGAGGAGATACCCAGCCGGCGCGGGCGCCGACACATACGCCGTTCCCCCGGGCCCCCTTTCCTGGGTAGGCGTGGCGGCAGGGCCTGTGAACCAGACGCCGCAGGCGATAAGTGCGCCGGCGAGGGCAGCCCCGGCTGCCGCCGTTCGTCGAGTGGCGAGACCCACCGGCCCTACCCCCAGGAGACTCGAAAGGCCGAGCGGGCGACGAGGCTCAGATCGAAGGCGTAGACGCCGTCCCCCGCCTCGCTCCAAGCCACCGTTGAGGCGTCCAAAAATGCCTCCGTGGGGGCAGCCGGAAGGGCAAGAAAGGCCGTCCCTCTGCCCCGGTGCCCGAGAGCAAGATCCACGGCGAGATGCGATCCCGTCACATCCCACCGCTCGACGATCAGGCCTTGGGAGATGTGGATCGTATCGCCGACCCACTGAGGGAGCCTCGACACGGGCCGGGCCGCCAAGAGCACCGCGCCGTGAGGTGGGACGTCCGCCATATCCAGCCACCGCGTTGCCACTTGGCGGTATTCCCCTCGCCAGAAGTCCACGATGTGAAACGGCGGTGTCCCCGCCAGGCCGGTGGAACTCAGATCCATCCTGAAATCCTGAGGCCTATCCTTGCCATTGATGAGCGCCAGGAGGCACCATTCGCCGGCGGCCCCTGTGAGAGTCAGGAGGAGCCGTGAGGGGAACGGACTATCGAACCAATCAACGACGCGTGCGGCGCGGGGAAGTGGAGGGATCAGCCGCGAAAGCCAGGCCACCCGTTCCGGGCCAAGCTCGGGCAAATCGTCGGACACCAGCAGCGAGCCCGCCGAGAGCGCGATCGCCGTCGCCAGGCACTGGACCTCCACCTCGGTGAGATGCTGTTCGCTCTCCTTGGTCGCTGGCTTCATGCCCGCCGCCCCACCCCGGCTTCCTTCCCGCAGAAGCAAGCAATCCGGGTCGTTCACCCACCAGCGGCGATGAAGATGGGCGCGGGTGAGGACGTTGCGAATGGCATTCCGGGCCGAAGGGAAATCCGGTTCCGACCGAAAGAACGCTTCAATCCCGAGGTAGGCAGGCTTCCAGCGGGGAGCCACGTCGCTGCTGATTCGCATGGCATCGAAGATTCCGATCCCCGATCCCAGCGGGCAGCCGCAGCCGACGAGGAACGAGCCGTCGCCCGCGGCCTCCCGAATGGCCGTCAGGCCTCTGTACAGCGCCTGCGCGCGGGTCGTCGTCGGATCATGGCGAATCCCGGGAAGGGCGCCGGCGTAGAGAAAATCAAGCTTGAGGTAGTCGAAACCCCATTCGTTCCTCGCCGTCCGAATCAGCTTGCCCACATGCTCGATCACCCCGGGATGAGTGGGGTCGAGGGCGCGGGTCCGGCTGTTCCAGATGAGGCCCGCGTTCGACGGCCGTCCGTTCGGCCCGCGCAACACCCACTCGGGGTGCTCCCCCAAGATCCGCGCGCCGGGCTTGGCGACCAATGGGGCCAGCCAGAGGCCAGGCTGGAGGCCCGCCCCCCGGATCTTCTCCTGGAGGTCTGGCAGGCCGCCGGAGAAACGAGCGTTTGTCTCGAACCAGTCGCCGACTTCGGCCTCAAAACCGTCATCGATCTGGATCAGCGATAACGGAGCCTCGTCTCGATGGTCGGCAACCCAGGCGAGGCATGCGTCCACGTCGTCCTGGGAGACCTTCTGGAAGAAGTTGTACCAGGAGCACCAACCGACCGGCACGGACGCACCGCTGCGTGCTGAATTCTCCACTGCCACCGCATCGAGGTAGGGGCCGAGCGGGTCTTCAACGTCGAGATCGACAAACTGGAGGCAGGCCCAATCCGTCTCGAGCCGGCCCCCCGGCTCGAGACGGGCATGGTCACCATTGGCCCAGAGATGCAGGGCAGGCTCAGCGCAATCCAGAAGGGTCTCGAGGGTCCCAAAGGTCTGTCGCTGGGAGAGGAAGCCCAGGAGCACGCCGACCCGCGCCTCTCGGCTGCCGAGAACGCCGTAGAAGTCCGCCGAGAAGTGTCCCAGGTCATGCGGATGCGGTGTCCCTTGGTTGACGCGCATCGGTTGGGTCAGTGGGCCGAGACGCGTGCGGGGGAATCGGTCGCCGGCCGAGAACGTCCCCGTGGCGCTCCAGCTCTGCCAGCCGTTGCTGTAGAATGCGAGGTTTCCGGCGGATGCCCCCCAATCCCACGTCTTCTCGCCCGTTCGTTTCCGAGCAGCCCATCGGTGGCGCCCGGTCGCCGATTCTCCGGCATGCCCGATGCCGAATAGCTCGATCTTCTCCACCTCAACCGCCAGGTCGGATTGGTTGATCATGGAAGCGCGCCAGAGGAGGAGAGGGACGTGCGCGGGGACACGCCACTCCAACTCCATTTCCAGGCCCTGCTGGGCCACTGGAATGCGCACGCGGAGGGCTCGCGTTTCCCCGTGTGGAGTGCTGCGGGCCTCGCTCCACGGTCCCTCGCCGGAATCCATCGACCCTCCCCAGCGGGCCTTCCTTCCATCCGCGGTCCACGCGGCCGACATCCGGATATGGGAGATCTGCGGCCCACGCCCAATGCGGGGGGCCACCGACCAGGAACTATCGCTCGGGGAGAGCCGCAGCTCCAGGGAATCTGTCGTCAGGCTGGAGGTCATCCGCCCATGAGCCCGCGCACCGCTTCGAGCAGTTGGTGCTGGCTGAAGGGCTTGCTGAGAGCCCCACCGGCCCCGAGGGCAAGCGCCCGATCCAGCTCGGCGTTGAGGCCCACCGCCGTGAGCACAAGGCTGGGGATGGGGCGGATGTCCGGGTCGGCGAGTTTATCCGAGAGGAGATCGAGCCCGCTGCGGCCGGGCATCATCAGGTCAACGGTCACCATATCAGGCCGGGCTTCGCGCATCATCCGCAGCCCATCATCGGCCGAGGAGGCGGTGAGAACCTCATAGCCGGCCCGCTCGAGCAAAGCCCGGACAAGCTGGCGGGCGTAGGCTTCGTCGTCCACGACGAGGATGCGTATCGCCACCGTCGCCTCGTCAGGGGAGTGACGGTCCCTGCTTGACGGCTTCCTCGATGGTCGGAAAGATGGGGAAGACGCGATCGAGCATCGTCAGGCGGAGAGCCGTCAGAGCCTGGGGATGGGGCCGGGTCAGGCTCAGCATGCCACCTTTCGAGCGCAGCGCCTTCAGGCCGGAGACCAACGCCGAGAGGCCGGAGCTATCGATGAATTCCACTTCCCCCAGATCGACAATGACGGACTCGGCCCCCTCCTCGGCCATCTGCCGGAGCGTGTCGCGCAGCATCGAGGCCGTGTCGACATCGACCGACCCCACAGGTCGGACGACCGACGGGCTCCCCTTCTGACGATCCAGATCAATTCTCATAGCGTTGTGGCTCCCTTTGCGCGCTTGACCAGACGCCAATGGTTTCGTCCGTCGCCGATCCGCGTGTAGCCGCACTCATCCAGGAGAGCGCGAGCAAGGCGCAGGCCATAGCCTCGCTCCGGCGGATTGGCGGGATCGACGGGCAGCCGATCGGAGTCCGGCGGGTCGAACAGAACCCCGTGATCGAAGAGATCGGCCCCCACCTGATCGCTTGAGATCGTCAGCCTTCCTTCGATGCGGCCACCCTGGCCGAGGTAGGCATGCTGAATCTGGTTTGTGACGATCTCTGAGAGAGCGAGAACGAACTCATCGACGAAGTACGGCTCCGCCGGCTTGCCCCCAAACGAGTGTCCTCCGATGGCCTGACGGGCCCTCTCCAGCAGGTCTACGACCGACGCCCGCCGCGCCGGCAATACGAAGGGATGCACGCTATCGCCACTCTCGTCCCCGACCTTGACAAGAAGGAGGGCCACGTCGTCGCGCAAAGGACGATCGGCCCGGTGGACATCCAGGCCGTCGACGATCGCTTGAATCTGCTCGGCGGCCGAGGCCGGGAAGGTGGCAGAGATTATAGCCGAGAGCCCCTCGGAACCAAACAGGGCTCCATTCGGCCCCTCGGCCTCCGTGACGCCGTCGGAATAGAGGATCACCTCATCGCCCGCCTGCAGCGGCACGCTGCGCGCCCGGAACACGGCTTCCGGTTCGACGCCGAGCGGAAGCCCGCTCGCCGGCAAGAACTCGATCCGCTCCTCGGCCCCCCGCCAGACGGCCACATCCACGTGCCCCGCAGACGCGTAAGCGAAGGTGCTCGCATGCGGCTCCAGGCGAAGGACCACTGCGGTGATGAACGTCTCTGCCCGGTCGAGATCCGGAAACATGCGCCGGTTCATCACCTGGAGCACGTCCCCCGGATCAGTTCGATCGGCCGCCTCACTGATGAAGACCGCGTGCACGAGGGCCGTCAAGAGCGCCGCCGGCATTCCCTTCCCGGCGACGTCGGCCAGGAGCAAGAGCATGCCGCCGGTTTCGGAGGTCACCGCATCGTAGAAGTCCCCGCCCACCCGCCGCGCCGGGCGGAGAAAGGCCGCCGCCTTCATGTTGGGCACCTCGGGCAGGCGAAGAGGCAAGAGGCGGCTTTGGAGGTGGGCGGCAATCTCGAGCTCGTGCTCGAGGCGCTGGTTCTTCTCGCGCTCCGCCCGAGTTTCGGCCGCATCGATCAGCGCGTTCACCTGCTCAGCCACCGACGCCAGGAGTTGAACGTCGTGCGCGTCGAACCGGTCGGTGGGCGGGTTCACCAACGCGAGCGCTCCCGGGCCTCCCGGTCCTTGCAGCGGGGTGACCAGCAGGTCGCCAGACCAGGCCAGGGGCGACCCGGCGCGCTCGAGTGCCGGCCTTACCTCCTCCAGCGCCAGCGGTCGCTTCGCACCGGTCACGCTCTCCACCAGGACCTCCGGCAGGGGCACCTCCTTCCCTGTGGAGGTGAACGATGCGAATCCATCGGGCCGCGCCACAACGAGCACCACATCCTGGACCGAGACGACGCGCGCAAGCAGGCGCACGACGGCCTCCAGCGTTTCCCCCAGATCGCTGTGCTGCCCGGCGATTTTCGCAAGATCATAGAGAAACGTCAGCCGGTCCCACGCGTTGATGAGCTCAGAGGTGAGGCCCGCCGCCGTCGACGACACATCCACCAGGTGGGAGAGCATGACCGACCACGTCCGCAGGAGCGTCCCCCACCCGCGGTCCTCGGCCGCCCACGCCACGATTTGCACCCCACCCCCTGCGGCCGGGTCCGGAGCGGTCACCCACCAGATGCGGCGGCTTGCGCGGAGCGCCTCGAGGGGGGAGTGATCCTCGAGGGCCCGGCGAACGGGCGGAGGATAGCTCGGCCTGGTGGCCCCCCCCGGCACCAGGGCGCCCTCCACGTAGATGGCAAGAGCCCCGGCCGTGAGCCCGGCCCACGCCTCCCCGAGCAAGTGCGCGCTATCCCCTAGCCACCGCTCCATCGGACATACTCTAGCCTAGCCTGGGTCCAATGGCAACCTGGACCCCAGTACGATGCGAAAAGTGTGCCTTCCCGGCCAGGACGATCCCGCCGGTCGGCCAGCGGCGGATTCCGGATACCAGTTCTCCGATGTCCGCCCCCGCGAGCGACCTGCCGCTCGCCGCTTCGGCGCCCTGGCACCATTCCGAGCTCCCGGCATCCAGCCCTATGTGACCGCGAAAAGCTCCCGGCCTCCACAAAGCCTTGGTCTACAGCGGGGCGCAGAGGGCGCTGGGCGCACGGAGACCGCAAGGGCGGCCGCGCCCAGCGCCGGCCGGCGATGCCCGCGTTGCAGGAGAGGCACGCTGGCGCTTGACGGATGCCCCAACCTAGCCTGTCCCGTCTGCGGTTTTGCATCGGGCGGCGGGCTCACATGAGAGGGAGAACACCCTCGCCCGGTGCGGGCGATCCCCAACCTTCCCCGTGTTGCCCTGGCGGTCGAGAGCCCATGTGCGCGCGCAGCGATGGTCGAGGCCGCGGAGTTCCTGGAAGAGCCGATGCGACACGGCGTCTCGGGCGTGCCCGCACAGCGTGATCCATCAACACGCCTACGTGGTCGGTGCTGCCCCCGAGGTACAATTCCTGTCGGAGATCCTGAGGGCGGCAGAGGCACAGCAGCTGCCGTCTGGTCGCGACCGGATGAAGAAATCCAGATGGATTCCTATTTGAGGGAGGGAGATCAACGATGGAAGGCGAAACCAAGAGGCCAACCCCAGTGCGCATCGCCCTTGTCACCGATGATGGCGAGACGATCAGCAATCATTTCGGTCAGGCCAGCGCCTATCGCGTCATTCAGATCGAAGACGGCCGCCGAACGGATCTCGGCACGCGGCCCAAGGCGCATCACGGCCAAGGCGAACACCAGCCCTCTCTGCACGGCTCGATGCTCGAGCCGATTGCCGATTGCCAGGTGCTGATCGCGGGCGGCATGGGAGCGCCGGCCTGGGAGAAGGCGCGCGGCGCCGGGCTCGAGGTCATCCTCGCCGGCGGCAAGATCGATGAGGCGTTGACGGGTTACGCAAGCGGCGCCCTTGCCAGCGACGAACGCCGGCTGCATCAACACAGGCACTAGCCGGCGCGCGTTGAGCCGCCGCGTGCAGCGGCTAGTCTGTGCTCATCTCTTTGTGGACACCGAGACACCTGCCCCGACCGCAGGTGCAGGGGGGCCGTCCCCGCAGAATCCGCGAGCGTAGTTTATGGCCTCTTCCGCCGCCGGCTCGAGCCGCGAACCCGCGCGTAATCCCGCAAGCCACCCTACATCCGCGCGGTTGCGATCCCATTCCCGTCCGTGGACCAACCCCCACCCTGCCCTCCCCCTGAAAGGGGGAGGGTGCGCGCGCCCTCCCCATGGAAAGGAGGATCCGCGCGCCGTGCGCCCGAAAGGGGATGGTCCGCGCACCATCCTTCCGGAAGGGAGAATCTGCGCGCCCTCCCCCTGGAAGGGGGAGGGTTGGGGTGAGGGTCGGCGCGTGCGTGAACGCCCCGGGACCGGGCATCTTCTGGAACCACCTCTCACGGAAACTCATACAAGATTCGATTCGCCGCGCTCGAGCACGTGCACGCCGGGACCACGCGCGAGCCGCGCGTGAGCGTGCCTTCGTAGGGAGCGCCTCCGTAGGCAGCCACCCAGCCATCCATCAGGAACGGTAACGCGCCTCCGGCTGGGATCCACTCGCCGTTGAAGCGGCGGGCGACGTGCACGTGCGTTCCGGTGGCCTGCCCGCCCTCACACGAGGGGTGACCGATGAAGTCGCCGGGCTGAACGGCCGTCCCGACTGCGATTCTCTCAAACGCGGCGATATGAAAGAAGAACACCACCCAGCCCGTGCGCTCGTCGCCGTCGCCGTCGAGATCCAGCACGACGGCCGACTCCCCGCTGCGGGCGATGGCCCCCGCCGCCGGCGCCGCCACCCAGGAGTCCGACTCCGCACAACCCCCTTCCGCCGCCGGCGGCGCAAAGTCGAGGGCGCCGAGCGGCAGGCTCGTGCCCCACGAGTAGTGGGGGCCGCCGGTGAAATCCCAGACGCGGTTCGGCTGGAAGGGAAGGGTGAGCTCCGGCTGCTGCAGGTTGGCGGGGATGATGTCCTCGGCCAGGGCCGCCGGGTCACCCCAAAGGCTCAGGTAGGTTGCGTACAGGCCCTCCGGGCCGACGGCGGCCTCGTAGTCGTCCTCGCCCCCCATCGCCGCAAACAGGAAATGCAGGCCGGCAGTCCCGGAGTTCCACCAGGGATCCGGACGAACGACATGCCCATCGGCGAGCTCGATCTCCCGCAGCGTTCCCATCCTCCAGCCGTAGTAGCCGTCACTGATTTGCTCGGCCGCCCAGATGAGCTGCCGGAAGAGGCCACGATAGCGGATGTTCCGGAATCCCAAAGGATAGATCCGCTCGTCCCCCTCGGCGAACGGCTTGGTGAGCGCCTGAGTTTGATATTCCAGAAGCGTGAGGAGCAGACGAGGGTGGATGGAGTAATTCCTGGCGACAACCTGAACGACCTGCCAGGCCGGACGAGTGAGGCGGAACGCATAGTCCGTCATCGACGAGAGGAATCCGGGCCGCCTCTCGATTTCCGCCTGGATATCAAAATCGACTGCGGTCGGCCCGTTTACCACTTCGCTGTCAGGAAGAACGTGAAAGGGAAGGCCGGTGAGCGGGACGTAGTACGCAGGAATATGCACGATAAAGCCCGGCGGAAGAGTCGTCGCCGCAGGGGGAAGCTCGGGGTTCGCGGCAAAGATCTCCTCGACGGTCGTGTTGAAGTGGGCCGCGACGGCCGGCAGCGTGTCGCCGCTCTGGGCCGCGTAGTCGATCAGGGAGCCGGGGGGAAAGGGGCTCCGGGTCGGTTGAGGGGCCGGAACGAGCGTAGGGGTCTCTGTGACGACCGGCGAGGCGGCCGGGCCCGTCGCTTCAGAGGGGAGGCAGGAAGAGAGCAGCCCCGTAACGAGCGCAAGCCAGGCCACCTGGCGGACGCAGTTCATCATCGGGTGATGTGGGTTTCACGGGAGGAACACGGGCAGGCGATCACCGTCTCGCCTCCGCGGGAGAGGGTGCCTTCGTAGGCGCGGGCGCCGGAATGCGCCACCCAGCCGGAGAGATTGAACGGCAAGGGGCCGTCGGCCAGGATCCATTCGCCATTGTACTTGCGGACCAGATGGAGGTGGGTCCCGGTCGCGATGCCGCCCTCGCAGGAGGGGTGGCCGATGCGATCGCCCGCCTCGACGAGGGTTCCCACGTCAACGCTGCCCTCGGGGGCGATGTGAAGATAGATGAGCGTCCAGCCCGTCTGCTCTCGGCCGTCCCCGTCCAGATCGAGCACGACCACACCGTTCTCATTGCGGACGACGAGGGCGGGCGCTGCGGCCACGGCCCAGTCGGCGGAAGGCTCACAGCCCCCCGTCGCCGTCGAAGGGGCGAAGTCGAGGGCCGCCCAGGCGGCCTCCCGCTCCCACGCGCCGTGCGGCCCGCCGGTGAAGGCCCAGATGTGGCCGGGGAGGAACGGCAGAATGAGGGGCGGCTGCTCCACGCCGGGCTCAAAGAGGAGATACTCGTTGGCCCACGGATCACCGAAGAAGCGGGTGTAGATCGACATGAATCCGCCGGGGCCGAGTAACTCCTCCCATTCTTGCGCCTCGCGGCCGAGGGAGAGATAGCGCTGCACGGCCACCGTCCCCGCGTTGAGTTCCGGCGCGAGGCGGACGGCGGTCTCGTCGGCGAGCGTCAGCTCGACCAGAGTCCCTGCCCTCCATCCGTAGTATCCCTCCCCGAGCTCGTTGGCCAGCCAGGTGAGCTGCCGGTAGAGCCCGGGCTCGGCAGGGTCGACACGTCCCATAGGATAGCGCCAGGCGTTGCCATAAGGCCGGCTGGGGTTCGTCACCCAGCCGCTTTGGAGCTCCAGCAGCGCGAGCAGGAGCCGAGGGTTGATGGAGTTGTCGCGCGCGACCAGGGCCACCACCTCCGGCCCCGTGCGCGTGCGGCCGCCGACATATTCGGTGTAGCGGTTGAGGTAGCCCGACTGACGGGCGGCGAAGGCGAGGATATCAAACTCGGCGGCGTGCGGCGAGTAGACGACCTCGCTGTCGGGCAGCAGCAGCTCCGAAGGCCCCACGCCGGCGAGACGACGGGGGATGAGGAGCACCTGATCCGGATCGATGAAGCTCGTATCGTCCGGGAGCGGCCCGGTGGACTCGATATCGGCTGGGGCGACCCCGAAGCGCACGGCCACGGCGCGCAGCGTATCTCCGGCCTGCGCCCGGTAGACGATCGTCTCCGGCCCGTCGGCGGCTGCCAGCGTCAGGGTGGGTGGAAACGTGGGCGAGGCCGGCGGCGCGAGTGGCGAGGGGAACGGCGTGGGAGTCGCCGGAGGCTCGGTTGTCGCTGAGGGCTCGCCGGCAATCGGCGTCAGGCTGGTGATTGGAAGATCGCTCGCGCCGCCCGAACCGATCCCACCCGAGGGCGGCGGCACGTTGCCGCGCGAGCAGGCCAGGCTTGCGGCCAGCGCCGCCGCAGCGCAAAGCAGAAGAGGAAGAGGCCTGGGAAGAACGCGATGACCCAAGGAGACCTCAGCGCCAGACTTGGTTTCCGGCGGCCCGGCACGCGCATGCCTCCAGGACAACACCGTCGAGCGTCAGCGTGCCATCGTACTCTGCGCCATATCCGGCCGAAACCCATCCATCGAGGTTGAAGGGAATCTCCGCGTCGGCTGGGATCCACTCGCCATTATACCGACGGGCGATGTGCACGTGAGTCCCATTCGACACACCTCCCTCGCAGGAGGGGTGGCCGATGCGATCGCCCTGTTGCAGCACCTCACCCACGCGCACCCGCCCGCGGGATTCGATGTGCATATACAGGATCACCCAGCCGGTCTGTTCCAGGCCGTCGCCGTCGAGATCGAGGATCACCTCGCCCTGATCGGCGCGCACTATGACGCCGTCGGCCGACGCGACGACCCACGAGTTCGACACGACGCACCCGAATGCGTCTCCGGGCGGCGCGAAATCGAGAGCACCCCAGGCGGCGCCGGTGCCCCACGCCGCATGCGGGCCGCTGGTGAACGACCACGTGCTCCCCTCCTCAATGGGGAGCGTCAGCTCCGGCTGGGCCAGATCCTCGCCGTAGAGAGGCTCCACTGCGAAGTCGAACGGGATTCCGAAGAGAGTGAGGTAGGTCTGGTAGAACCCCCCTTCGTCCACCGCCGAGCGCCAGCGGTGCTCAGGGTACAGGCCTGCAAACAGCCACTCGAGCGCGGCGGTCCCGGCGTTGATCCCGGGGCCAGGCGGGATGACGTTACCGTCCATCAGGACGAAGGGACCGGCCCATCCCGCACGCCAGCGGTAGTAGCCCGCGTTGAGCTCATCGGCTGCCCAGGAGAGCTGGCTGAAGAGTCCCTCATGGCCGGCCCGCACATAGCCGATTGGATAGGAAGTGCCCTCCGCGGTGATATCGGTCCGAGTCAGCCACCCGCTCTGATACTCCAGGATGGCCAGGAGAAGCCGAGGGTTCACTGAGTAGCGCTGGGCAACCAACTGCACGATAGCCGCGCCATCATAGACGCGTCCCTCCACTTCCTCCGCGTAGTGGTTGAGGTAGCCATCCCAGGCCGAGGTGGCCGCGCGTGTGTCGAAAAGGCTGCTTGCCGGGCCATAGACGACCTCGGAATCAGGCACGATCTTGAACGCGGGCCCTTGCTCGAGGGGGACCGGGGGAGGGATGATCAGCGCCTGCCCGATAAACAGGTAGTTGGGGTTTGGCAGTCCATTGGCAGAAAGGATGAGGCCGGGCCCGACGCTGTAGAGAGAGGCGATCAAGCCCACCGATTCCCCAGGTTGGACGACGTGCACCACTGTCTCGGTGCGCAAGCGGGGCATCGAGCGCTCCGGGTCCGGCGTCGGCGTCTGAAAGGTCTCACCCGGCCCGCGTGTCGGCGGGAGCAAACGGAGGATCGGGTGGGGAGTGGGGGTGATCGTCGCGGTTGGGCCCGGCGTGGCCGTGGGGCCCACACCCACCCAGGGTGAGACGAGCCGCCATTCCGGCGTTGCCGCCAAAGACTGTGCGCAGGCGGTCAGGCCAAGAAGAGCGCCGAGGAGGAAGAGCCAGCGTGGCATCCGGCTCTTCAGGGCGGGGCGGGTAACGTCGTCCGGAGATGGAGAATGAGCGCGCGGAGAGTGGGCGCGGGGCCGCGGCATGCTTTGATCCTCACAGCGCCTTGAGGAGGACATCCGCCGGCTCGGAAATGCTCTGCGCTCGGCCTTGATCGTCGATGTAGGTCCACTCCCCCGGATCATCGGCGACCGTCGTATAGCCGAGCCTTTCGTAGAGCCGTCGCGCCCGCGGGTTGTCTTTCGCGGCGGCGATCGCCGCCTTACGAAATCCGCGCAGTCGAAGCTGGGCCTCCGCCGCCTCGATCAGCGAGGTGCCCACCCCTGTGCCTCGATGTTCCTGCCTCACGCGCAAAGCGTGCATGTAGCCCGTTCCCGCGCCGTCGTCCAGAAGTGGGTGGCCCGTCCCAAGCTGGACGATAATCTGGCCGACGATCCGCCCTTCGACCTCTGCCAGGAGGATCAGTCGCCGTCCCTGACGCGCTTCCTCCATCGCCTGCTCGTACACCCGACGATATCGCCGATACTCACCGTCCCATTCCATCGCCGGCAGATCGGCGGTGGATGCGGCCCGAATGAGCAGACGATCAAGGTCAGCCATTCGCCTTTCGCTCGGCCACGAGCCGGCCCAATACTTCCCGCTCCTGCTCGTCCGTCCGAATCGCGCCATCGAGCCAGGCTGCGCGTAGGGCGCCCAGGATCTGACGATACGCCGGCCCGGGAGGAAGCCCGAGGGCGCGCAGGGCCTCCCCGTCGGCCCTCGGCGTAACGAAGCGCCACTCGCCGAGATAACGGGCCAGCAGGGAGCGAGCCTCGCGCCGCGCCGGCATCGCGATCCAGGCGGCGACGATCGCCGCCTCACGCGCCTCCTGCAGTCGGGCGACGACGTCGCTGGGCTTGAGACGAGTGAGGCCATCCGTCACTTCGCGGCCCAGGCGGTTGGCCTCCAGGACCACGCCGCGCATCGACAGAGAGAAATGAAGCCGATCGCAAACCGATCGCGCCTGCTCCTCGCTGAGCCGAAAGAGCAACAGGGCGTAGAGCAGGCAGTCGCGGCGGAGGCCGGGCTGCAGCCGCCATTCCACCGGCGGGCGGAAGAGACCCGCCTCCTCAAACCTCCGCTCCAGCCATCGATCCCAGTCCAGCGCGGGATGGATCGCGGCCAGGAGGCCGAGCCGGTGCAGCCGGGCCATGGCGTCCGGGAGGCGAGGCTCCTCAAAGATCAGCTCCAGCTCATTCCTGATTCGCTCCCCGCTCACCCGATCCAGGAGCGGAAGCGCCTGCGCCAAGAGCTCGAGTGTGCGCGCTTCGATGGCAAACTCTAAACGCTGCTCCAGCCGCACGGCGCGCAGCATCCGTGTGGGGTCATCGACGAAACTGATGGAGTGCAAGACGCGTACCAGCCGCTGGCGCAGGTCGCGCCCTCCGCCCCAGGGGTCGAGCAGCTGGCCGAAGTAGCGCCCATCGAGACGCAGGGCCAGGGTGTTGATGGTGAAATCCCGGCGGTGAAGATCGAGCTTGATGCTGCCGCGAGCCACCGAGGGAAGCGCGGTGGGATGGGTGTAGAACTCCGTCCGCGCGGACACAAAATCGAGGGTCGTGGGGAGCTCGCTGCTTCCCGCCGCCGTCCCCAGCGCCTGCAGAAGGCCTGCATGGCCGCGATCGAGGTGCCATTTGGCGGTGCCGAAGCGATGATGGCTGCTGATGCGCCCGCCGTAGGCTTCGGCCAGCGACCGCGCCAGGCCGATCGCGTCGCCTTCCGCCACCAGATCCAGGTCCACGCTCGGCGCGCCCAACAGCAGATCGCGGACGAATCCTCCCACAACGTAGAGGGCCGTGGCGCGAGCCTCGGCCGTTTCTCCCACCATTCGCAGCAGCCGATAGCGAACGGCCGACAGGGATTGCTCGAGGCGTGCCGCCAGGTTGTCGGGCGCAGGGCCCACCGGGGCCAGCGTCTTCAGCAAGTCGGTGCGCGTCACGATGCCGACGATCTCGCCCGAACGGCTATCGGCCACGGGCACCTGTCCCCAATCCTGCTGGATCATCACTCGCTGGAGATGCTGCACCGAATCTCCTGGTGAGACGGTGAGGCTCCCCGCGTCCATCACCCGCGACACCGGCTGCTCTCCCATGCCGTGGGCCATCGCCCGGTCGACGGCTCGCCGGGTGAGGAGGCCCACGACCTTGCCGCCTTCCACGACCGGATAGCCTTCATGACCGAAGTGCTGCATCCACTCCGCGGCCTCGCGCACCGAGGTCGAGGGCCTGAGGAGCTGGGGGCGGAGGGACATGATCTCACCGACGGTGCGTTGGGGGCGGATCTGTGAGGGGAGCAGGGTAAGCAATTCCTGGCGCACCTGGCCGGCGGAACGGCCGTGGATCAAGGCCGCCGCTGCCCGGTCGTGGCCTCCACCGCCGAATCGCTCCGCCACTTCGCCCACGTTGAGCGAATCGGTGGATGAGCGAGCGACCATCTGCACCTGACCGTCGAGCTCCACGAGCACGAAGAGGCCGGCCGGATCGAAGAGATCCCGGAGTTTGTGCGCCAGGGTGGAGATCTCCTCGGTGAGCCCCTCCGCCGGAGCGCAGGCAATTACGACGGAGAGGCCGTGAAAGGAGTGGGTCTCGGCGGCTTCCAGCAGCCGGTCGTAGAGGGTTCTCTGCCCGGGCGAAAGGGGGTGGTTGAGAAAATCCGAAGCGATGGCCAGGCTGGCGCCGCACTCGACCAGCCAGGCGCCGGCGCGCAGATCGCGCGGCGTCGTCCCAGCGTAGGACAGGGATCCGGTGTCTTCATAGATCCCCAGCAGCAGCAGGGTGGCAGGCACGATCGAGGGCGGTTCGGCCTCGGATTCCTGAAGGTCTTCGACCAGCAGCGTCGTCGTGGCGCCCACCTCTTCGATGCGTCGCGACCACCCCGCAGGCAGGCTTTCGCCGGCGGGGTGATGGTCGATGACCTGCACGCGCGTGGCCGCAGTCAGACCCCGCACCGAGCCGAGCGCCTGAGTGTCGACGAGCGTCACTTGCTCGACCTTGCGCCGGGGCAGATCGCGCAGCTCGACGAACGGCAGGCTATCACCGTAGAGCGTGAGGTAGGCCTGCACATTGCGGTTCAGTCGACGGGGCAAGACGGCGATTGCTTCGGGATCGAGCAGGCGCGCACCGAGGGCCGCGCCCAGCGCGTCGAAGTCCGCTTGCTCGTGCGTCAAGATTAGCCGCATTGCGGGCGATTATACAACCGGGGGGAGAGGCATGCGTTGCAGCCCCGCAGAGCCCTTCTGCCAGGCACCGCGATGGGTTCGGTGAAGCCTCCGACCTTCAAGTGGCCGACCCGCACTCGCATCCTCCGGATGACCCTTCCACCTCACCCCCCTTGCCCCCCTCTCCGCTCGCGCGCAGCGCAATGAGCAGGCGTCTCGAGCGGAGAGGGGGGTGTGAGGTTCAAGGAGGAAGGGGGGCGGCGTTGCCGCCCCCCTTCCTCCTTGATAAACCTCCCCCTCCCCCGGCGATGCACATCGCGGTTCTCTATTGAACAATCTACGGGGGAGGGGGAAAGGGGGTGGGGGCCAGCGGAGAGTCTTCCGACACCGGGGCGCAGTGCGCCGGTATCCGCTCGCTAATGAGTTCGCGAATCCCCAGGATGGTAGGACCGCGCCCACACTTTCGATATCCTGAAATCCCTGGCGAGGTGGATTACAGACCGGCTACCTGGCGAGGCGCAGAAGCGCTCCCGAGTACGGCGCCAGGCGCAGCCGGACGGCCGCTTCCTCGACGCCGCGACGCTTGCCTGTCAGGACATCGATCACCTCGGACCCGTCCAGCCATCCGAGCGACTCGACCGGCACCCGCGTCGACCGCGTTCCCCCGAAGGGGTTGA
>DATEAV010000101.1:0-11651 GCA_035288185.1 Anaerolineales bacterium
CGGGCGCGGGCGGCAAGGATATAGGGCCTGAGCAGGCTCTCGCTCAGTCCGGCCTGGACCACCCGCGCGATGGCCCCGGACGAAGCATAGCCGAGGACCAACCCGGGTAGCGCGAGCCTTCGGATCGGGGCCCACACAGGTGAGGCGACGCTTCCCGGCAGGCCCACCAGGAGGAGCAGCCCAAGGATCCCCGTGAACGCCACCGGCAGCGCCGTAGCCAACCCCGCCAGCCCCGCGGCCGCTCGACCCAAGGCCCGACCCTCGAACCAGGCGGCCACAATTCCAAGGAGGAGCCCAAGCCCCACGGCCACGACGAGGCCGAGCCCGGCGAGCTCGGCCGTCGAAGGCGCCTGCTCGGCGATGATCCGTAGCACGGGCCTGCCCGTGTAGAGGGAGAGGCCCAAGTCGCCGCGCACCAGGCCGGATAGAAAGGTGAAGTATTGCTCCAGGAGAGGCCGATCGAGGCCCAGCTCATGCCTCAGGGCCTCGGCCTGGGCGGGCGTGGCAAGGCCCTGCGCAAGCAGGCTGGCTGTCGGATCACCCGTTCCAAGCCGAAGGGCAAAGAACGTGATCGTGACCGCGGCCCACGCCGTCAGGGCGGCCGTGGCCAGCCGGCCGCCCAGGGCGGCTAAGGCTCGAGGCGCAGGTCGATCAGATGTGGAAACCATCCCAGGGCAGAGAAGCGAAGCCCCTGCACGCGGTTGGAGCTGACGACCAGATCCACATAGTCGCGCAGAGGCAGGACCAGCGCCTGGTCGCGTACAAGCTCGGCAACCTGACGGTGGCGCTCGCGCCGCCCCTCGGGATCGAGCGGCAGCTGCGAGGCCTGCCGAAGCAGGTCGTCGATCCTTGCATCGGCGATCCCGCTCCAGTTGTAGAGGCCGTCGCTGGCGTAGAAGCCGCGCAGCAGATCGGGGTCGGTGCCGAAGAAGTTGAGGCCGATGGCGTTGTACGCGCCGGAGGCCTGGATCTCTTTGAGGGGGCCAAACCCGGCCGCAACCTGCAGTGTGACCTCCGCACCGAGCTGCTCCCAGGCAGCCTGGAGAAGCTGAGCGACGTCGGGATTGGAGCCCCAGTTGGGAGCCACGAGCGCGATCGTGAGGGGCTGGCCGTCCCGGCTGAGAACCCCGTCGCCGTCCGCGTCGGCCCACCCCGACTGCACGAGCAGGTCCCGGGCGGCCTCCGGATCAAAACTGGGAAACGAGACGTCGGGCGAGAAGCCGGGCGTCACCGCCGAGAGAAGGCCCTGCGCCACGGGAGAGTAGTCTCCAAAGATGGTGCGGACGATCGATTCGCGATCAACGGCGAGCAGGAGCGCCTGGCGGGTGGGCAGATCGTCGGTGGGAGGGCGGCGAGTGTTGAAGAAGTATTGGAGCGGCTGCCCGGGGATGGCCACGGGCGTGAGTGCGAAACCACCGGACTCAGCAAGCCGGGCCGCGTCGCGGTGTGGGACTTCTCCCATCACGTCGACCTCGCCTCCCTGCAGCGCCAGCACACGAGTGGGCTCGGCCTCATAGAAGGTGAAGACGATCCTCTCAATCGAGGCCGTGCTGGCGAGGTAGATCGACGGCCCCCAGGCATAGTCGGGGTTGCGGGCGAGCGTCAGATGGTCGTTGGGGATGTACTCCACGAAACGGAAGGGGCCTGTGCCAACCTGGTGGAACTGGTAGTCGGCTGGGCCCCATTGCTCGAGCGCCGATGGCGAAGCCATGCCCAGATAGACTTGCGATAGCGAGTCGAGGAGAGGGGCGAAGGGCTCGCTCAGATGGAGGGCGACCGTCGACTCGTCAACGATCTCGACCGATTCAAACGGCCCGAGCATCGAGGCGGCCTTCTGGGAGTGGTTCTCGGGATCCAGCGTGTATTCGAAGTTGGCCCGCACGGCCTCGGCGTTGAATGGGGTGCCGTCGTGGAACACCACGTCTTCCCGCAGGTGAAACGTGTAGGTGCGTCCGTCGGGGGAGATCTCCCACCGTTCGGCGAGCCCCGGCACAAACTCGCCTGTAGCCGGGTCGAGAAACACGAGCGTGTCGTAGACCGATGAGAGGGGAATGCCCAGCTCGGAGGAGGCGTTCAGATGAGGATCGATCCCCGTCGGGGCGAGGGTGAGCCCGTAGCGGAGAGTGAGAGGCTCCGTTGGGGAGGGAGAACACGCGGCGCCGAGGACGAGCGCGAGGAGAATGAAAGCGGCAGCGGTGAGAGAACGCGCGGGGCGATTCATGATTCCCTTGCCAGGACCATGGCTCCGATCAGGCCGGCGTCGTCGCCGAGCGCCGCCCGCTCCAGGCGAAGGCCCTCGAGGTAGGCGGGGTGCATCACGTTCTCTCGCAGGGCCTGCTCGATCGGCCCGAAGAGAGGGGCGCCGATCTGCGAGACTCCTCCGCCGAGGACGATCACTTCCGGGTTGAAAACGTGAAGGAGGTTGGCGAGATGCGTGCCGATCGCAGCCCCGGCCTCGGCGACGACGGCTATCGCCAGGGGGTCGCCGGCCAGCGCCGCCCGCCCGACGTCTTCAGCGGTGATGTCCCGATCCCGATCGAGGGCGGCGCGCAGCGCCGAGGCTTCGCCGGCGGCCAGTCGCTCGCGGGCCCGGCGGGCGATCGCCGGGCCGGAGGCGACCGCCTCCAGGTGCCCGCGCTGCCCACACCCGCAGAGCGGCCCATCCGGCCTCACCGTCATGTGGCCGAGCTCGGCGGCCAGCCCGTGGGCGCCAACGAGCAAGCGGTTGTCGACGATCACGCCGCCGCCGATGCCCGTGCTGAGGGTGAGATAGAGCAGGTTGTGGGCTCCGCGGCCGGCGCCGTGGCGCCACTCGCCGAGCCCGGCCAGATTGGCGTCGTTGCCGAGCGCCACGGGGCACTCGAAGTGCTGCTCCAAGCGATCGCGCAGGGGAATGTTCACCCAACCGGGGAGGTTGGGCGCCTCGATCACCAGGCCGCGTTTCGGGTCGAGCGGCCCGGGAGCCCCCAGGCCGATCCGCATGCCCCCCTCGATCCCGCTCGCCACCTCTTGGATCGCGGCGATGATGCGATCGATCACCGCCTCGGGGCCTTCCGCGGCCAGAGTGGGAGCTCGCGCAATGGCGGTAGGCTTCGCCTCTGCGGTCAGGAAAATCGCCGCCCGAATGTTGGTCCCGCCAAGATCGACGGCGACGACGGTGGGCACGGCCGGCAGTATAACACACGCTTGCCGTTTCCCTCGGCGCGCCTTAGAATGCTCTCGATGACGCGAGACCTCACGCCGGTCCGCAAGCAATACCTCGAGATCAAACGCCAGTATCCCGACGCGATCGTCTTCTTCCGTCTGGGCGACTTCTACGAGACGTTCGACGCCGATGCCGAGGTTGCTTCGCGCGAGCTGGAGATCGTGCTCACGTCGCGCAACGTCGCCAAGGGCAGCCGCATCCCGATGGCCGGGATCCCCTTCCACGCCGCGGAGAACTACCTCTCGCGCCTGATCGCCAAGGGCTATCACGTCGCTATCTGTGAGCAGGTGGGCGAGACCCCCGTGCGCGGCCTCTTCCCCCGTGAGGTGGTCCGCGTGGTCACACCCGGGACGGTCGTCGAGGCGGGGCTGCTTCCGGGTGAGGCCAACAACTACCTGGCGGCCGTCGTCCTCGAGGGGGATCAGGCGGGCGTCGCCTACGCCGACGTGAGCACGGGCGAGTTCGCCGCCACGCAGCTCGAATCGTCCGATCCCTTAGGCGCAGTCCGACACGAGCTGGCGCGCCTCCGCCCGGCCGAAGTGCTCCTGCCCGAATCGCTCTCCACGGAAGCGGGCTGGCCCGGAGCCCTGACGCGGCTGCCCGATTGGCGCTTCGGCCGCGAGCGCGCCGATGAGGCCCTGCGGAGCCACTTCGGCACCTCGACCCTCGACGGCTTCGGCCTCGGCGGCCTGCCACTCGCAGCTCGCGCAGCCGGCGCGATCCTGGATTATCTCAACCTCACCCAGCGCGCTGCGCTCGCTCTCCTCACCTCTCTCCGGACCTACACGCTCAGCGAGTTCATGGTGCTCGATTCGGCCACCCGCCGGAATCTGGAGCTCACGGAGACCATCCGCAGCGGCGAGGTGCGCGGTTCGCTCCTCGGCCTGATCGACCAGACGGTGACGCCCATGGGCCGGCGCCTGATACGGCAATGGATGGCCCAGCCGCTGCTCGATCTGACGGCGATCCGGGCGCGCCAGGATCAGGTGAGCGCTTTCGTTGGTGATGGAATGCTCCGCGCCGAGGTGAGAGCCGCGCTCCGTCCGCTGGGCGACATGGAGCGCCTCACCAACCGCGCCGCGGCGGGCGTGGCCGGGCCGCGTGATCTCATGGCGCTCCGGGAGGCGCTCGGCCGGCTGCCGGAGGTGATCGCCCGTCTGCAGGCCGGGCCGGCGGGCGCCATCGAGCCGCTGCTGGCATCGCTCGACCCCTGCCTCGAGGCGCGCGATCTGCTCGAGCGCGCCATCGCCGACGACCCTCCCGCGACTCTGGCCCACAGCGGGGTGATCCGATCGGGGTTCTCGGAGGAGCTGGACGGGGTGATCGAATCCTCCTCCAAGGCGCGCGATTGGATCGCCGGCCTCGAGCAGGTGGAGCGGCAGCGGACCGGGATCAAGAGCCTGCGGGTGGGGTACAACAAGATCTTCGGTTACTACATAGAGATTACGCGAGCCAACGTCGGGCTCGTCCCGGCCGAGTACATCCGCAAACAGACCCTCGTCAACGGCGAGCGATACATCACCCCGGAGATGAAGGAATATGAGGCCCTGGTGCTCACGGCGGAGGAGCGGATCCGGTCGATCGAGGCGGCGCTCTTCGCCGAGGTCTGCCGCCAGGTCGGCGAGCAAAGCTCACGGCTCTTGCTGACGGCGCGGTCGCTGGCGCACATCGACGTCGTTGCCGGGCTGGCCGAGGTTGCGGCGCTCAAGGGCTATGCCCGGCCGGAGGTCGTCGAGGAAGACGTCTTCGAGATTCGCGAGGGCCGCCATCCGGTGGTCGAGGAGCATCTGAAGGGCGAGCGCTTCGTCCCCAACGACGCCGTCTTCGAAGAGGGCGAACGTGTGCGGGTGATCACCGGGCCCAACATGAGCGGCAAGTCGACCTATCTGCGCCAGGTGGCGCTCATCGTCTTGCTGGCGCAGATTGGGAGCTACGTGCCGGCTCGCTCGGCGCGCCTGGGGCTCACCGACCGGATCTTCACCCGCATGGGCGCGCAAGACGAGATCTTCGCCGGCCAGTCCACGTTCATGGTGGAGATGGTGGAGACGGCCAACATCCTGCACCACGCCACGCGGCGCAGCCTGCTGATCCTGGACGAGGTGGGGCGGGGGACGAGCACCTACGACGGGGTTTCCATCGCCTGGGCCGTCGTCGAGCATCTCCACAACCACCCGCGCCTCCGCGCCCGCACCCTCTTCGCCACTCACTACCATGAGCTTACCCGCCTGGCGGAGACGCTGCCGGGCGTGCGCAACTACAACGTGGCCGTCGCCGAGGAAGGCGGGCGGGTGGTATTCCTGCATAAGATCGTGCCGGGCGGGGCGGATCGATCGTACGGAATTCACGTGGCCGAGCTGGCCGGCCTGCCCCGTCCGGTGATCAACCGGGCGCAGGAGATCCTGGCGCAGCTCGAGTCGGATTCGCGACAGCTCCACGCCACGGAGCGGATCTCCACCCGGCAGCTGGCGCTCTTTCCGAAGACCAATCCCATTGTGGATGAATTGAAGAGGCTGGATGTGACGTCGCTCACTCCGCTCGAGGCGCTCAACAAGCTGTTCGAATGGCAGCGCCGGTTTGCGGGTGACGGCGAGGGGAATTGATCCTCCGCCTCGACTGCGCATAGCCGGTGTGGGACACGAGTTTTGGCGACGGACGTCGTCCCATGGGCCGTCTGTCGGCCATTCCGTGGAGTTGTCGAGGTGGAAGGAGCGAAGAAGGCCGCCGCTTTGTCGACGTCACCCGGAGGGGCGGGCGGCCCTTGCCTGGCACGGCTTGGTTAGATGTCTGAGTGGGCTTCAGAATGGTATCAATTCAGGACGCCAGTCTCCGCGGCAAACCCCTCCTCATATCGTCATCCTGAGGCCTACGGGGACTTGCGACGAGCCGACGTTCCAGAATACGGCCTCAGAGCCTGTGAACGAATCTCCGAGCGATCCTTGGGATCCTTCTCCACGGTTGAGGTGTTCTAGATTGCCCCCACCCCGTTCGGGCCGCGAAGCCCTCCCGAAGGACACACCTGCCCTACGGGCACGGGCACTGAGTGCCCAGACCGCAGGTGCTGGGTCGGGACGATGCGGCCCGCCGGGGCGACACCTGCCCCGAACCGCAGGTGCGGGGGACGGCCCCTGCCCCTTCGCGTGCATCCCGGAGCGTCACTTGCACCTGCACTCGCACGCAGGTGCAGTGCAGGTGAGCGGAGGGACCCCCGGCAGTTGCTCGAATTCAATAATCTGAGCGGGCCACGCCGGGGGAGGGGAGGTTAATCTAAGGAGGCAGGGGGCGGCCGAGCCGCCCCCTGCCTCCTTAGACCTCGTCCCCCTCTCCGCTTTCGATCCGCGCGCCGGAAGAGGCGTGGCAAGCGGAGAGGGGGTAGGGGGTGAGGCCGAAGGATGTGGAAATTGGCAGCTTTAGGGCGGCAGGAACGTATCGACTGGGGGTCTGCTTTCGCTCTGATTCGATTTGTTCACAAGTGCCCAGGATGACGTTAATAGGATGGTTCTAGGCGCGCCGACGAAGGTGATGCGCTGCCCCGCCTTGATCTTCAGCTTCTTGGCCAAGGCGCTCTCTGGACACCGGCTACTTCCCCCAACCAATCCGATTCAAGGCCACTTCGACGACCCTGGCCAGGGGGTGGGCCTAGCCGGCCGCCCGGCTCCCTTCGGCGAGGTCCGGATATTCATCGGGGATGACCTCCGAGTTCTCGGCCCCCAGCACTTTGAGAAGCTCGAGGATCAGGGCCGACTTCTCCTCCGCGTCGCCGCGCGACCACGTTCGGCTCTTGATCTCGAGGAAGGACTGCTCCAGCGCAGGCTTCGTCATCCGGTCGAGGTTGACGAAGAACTCCTTGCCCCGAAAGCGGACGAGCCAGCGGCGGCGATCCTTGTCGATTTCGTTCTCCCGCGCCGGCTTAAAGTACTCGCGATAGAACCGCAGGCTGTGCGTGGCGGGGGCGATGAAGCGTGAACGCGAGAGCGGCACGGGGTGCTGGTATTCGCGCGCCGGCCCCGTCAACGTGAGACGGTAGCGGACATTGAAGACCTCGCCTCCATCGCTGACGAATTCGTCCTCCCGATAGCGAAGCCTGCCCTGGGCGGGGTCATCGAACAAGAAGTAGGTGTCGTATTCCTGGTAGTGCGCCCTGCGGATCACCTCGACGGCGCCGCTGGCGAGTCGGGCGACGATGGCCTCAGAGTCCTCGATCCTCACCTTGATCTGCACTTCGTAGCTCTCCTCACGCTCGGCGCCTTCGATCGCCACGAGCTTGGTGAGGATCGAGCCCTCGCGCTGGATGAGGAACGCGTCTATCCGGGCGGCGTATTCCGCCGCCGCCTGGATCAGGGGCTCGACGTCGATCGTCTGCAGGCTGCCTTCGCGCAGGAGCCAGCGGCCGTTCACCATGACGTCGGTGACGTCGCTGGCCTTGCCGGCATAGACGAGGCGGGAGTAGACGGACTGCGGGTCACGGTTGAACTGCGGGAGATTGTGGATGCCCCGCAGACCCACCAGGACGAGGTCGGCCCGCTTGCCGGGCTCGATCGACCCGGTGAGGTGGCCCAGGTGCAGGGCCTGCGCGCCGAGGCGGGTGGCCATCGCCAGGGTGAGGCGGGCGGGGAGGGCGGTCGGGTCGCCGGAGACGCCTTTGGCGATGAACGTGGCCAGGCGCATCTCCTCGAACATATCCAGGTCGTTGTTGGAAGCGGGGCCGTCGGTGCCGATCCCGACGCTCAGCCCCGCCTCGAGCATATCGACCACCGGGGCGAAGCCGGAAGCCAGCTTGAGGTTGCTCGAGGGGTTGTGGGCGACGCCCGCCCCGGCGTGTTGGAGCGTGTGGATCTCGCCGTCGTCGAGGTGAACGCAGTGGGCGGCGAGCACCTTCGCCTCCAACAGCCCCTGCTTTTTCACCCACGGGACGACCGGCATGTCGTACTTCTCCCGCCACTCATCGACCTCCTCGCGCGTCTCGGCAATGTGCGTGTGCAGAGGGACGTCAAACTCCACGGCGAGCGAGGCGCACGCCTGCAGGATTTCGGGTGTGCAGGTGTAGGGCGCGTGAGGGGCGACCGAGGGAACAATCAGGGGATGGCCCTTCCAGCGGGTGATGAACTCGCGAGCGGAGGCCAGCGAATCTTCGTAGGAGGCCGCGTCGGGCGTGGGGAACTTCAGCACGGTCTGCGAGCAAACGGCGCGCATGCCCGCCTCGGCTGTCGCCTGGGCGACGGCGTCCTCGAAGTAATACATGTCGGCGAAGCAGGTGATGCCCGAGCGGATCATCTCGGCGCAAGCCAGGAGCGTGCCGAGCCGGCAGAAATCCGGGGAGACGAACTCCCGTTCCACGGGCATCATGTACCCCAGCAGCCAGACTTCCAGGCGCAGATCGTCGGCCATGCCGCGCAGCAGGGTCATGGGGGCGTGGGTATGGGCGTTGACCAGCCCGGGGATGAGGTCGCTCCCCCGGCAGTCGATCAACTCGTGCGCCGTGTAGGTGGCGAGGATCTCTTTGGCCGGGCCGACGGCGGAAATGGAGTCGCCCTCGACGGCGACCGCTCCGTCTCGAAGGACGCGGTAGCCTTCGTCCATCGTGACGACCGTCGCATTGTGGAGGATCCAATCGACCTTGGCCATAGGGCTCCTCGCTGGCATTTCGGTGAATTATACAGGCGGTGCCCGGGGATCGGGAAAAAGGGCGAGCCCGAGGTGAAGGCGTGGGTAGGAGAGGATTGCCACGGGGAAGCGATCCGCGGCTCCCGCCACTCGCGCGCAAGGGCATGCCCACGCCGGTGACCCGGCGTATAATCCCAGCGATGCATGCCGTCGAGATCATCATCAAGAAGCGCGACGGGGGCGAGCTGAGCCGGGAGGAGATTCGGACCTTCATCGAAGGATTCACGCGCGGGGAGATCCCGGATTATCAAGCGGCGGCATGGGCGATGGCCGTGATGCTGCGAGGGATGACGGCGCGTGAGACACTCGAGCTGACGCTGGCGCTGGCCGAATCGGGCGAGCAGCTCGATCTGCGCGGAGTCGTGCCGCTGGCCGTCGATAAGCACTCCACGGGAGGCGTGGGCGACAAGACGACGCTCGTCGTCGAGCCGCTCGTGGCCGCGCTGGGGCTGGCGATGGGGAAGATCTCGGGGCGCGGTCTCGGCTACAGCGGCGGTACGCTCGACAAGATGGAATCGATCCCCGGCTATCGCGTCGCTCTAACGACCGAGGAATTCCTGGGACAGCTGCGGCGGGTGGGGCTGGTGCTTTCGGGCCAATCGGTCGATCTCGCGCCGGCGGACGGCAAGCTGTATGCGCTGCGCGATGTGACCGGAACGGTGCCGTCGATCCCGCTGATCGCCTCGTCGGTGATGTGCAAGAAGCTGGCCGGCGGCGCGCAGGTGATCGTGCTCGACGTCAAGTGCGGCGTGGGAGCGTTCATGCCGACGGTGGAGGAGGCCGGGCGGCTGGCGCGGCTCATGGTGAGGATCGGGTCGCAGGCCGGCCGCACGATGGCGGCGCTCATCTCCGACATGAACCAACCGCTTGGGAACGCGGTGGGCAATGCGCTCGAAGTGGCCGAGGCGATCGAGACGCTGAGCGGCGGTGGGCCGGGCGATTTCCGCGAGCACTGCCTCCACGTGGCCGCCCACCTGGTTCTGCAGGCCGGAAGGGCGGGAAGCCTTCGCCAGGCGAAGAGCGAGGCCGAGCGGGCCCTGGAAGGCGGGGCGGCGCTGGCGAAGTTCCGGGCGCTGGTCGAGGCGCAGGGCGGCGACGTGCGCTGCGTCGACGAGCCCGAGCGCCTGCCTGGGGCAAAGGTCGTGCGGGATGTGCCCTCGCCCGGCTCGGGATGGGTGAAGTGGGTCGATGCAAGGGAGGTGGGGGAGACGGTGATCTCGCTCGGCGGAGGCCGGGCCAAGAAGGGGGATTCGATCGACCACTCGGTGGGGATCGTCGTTCACAAGAAGGTGGGCGATCGTGTGGCGAAAGGGGAGAGGCTCTTCACGGTGCACGCCGCGACGCCGGAGGGTGCCGAGAGGGCTGAGGCGCGCGTGCTCGCCGCCCACCGGATCTCGCGCTCGAGCGTCGAGCCGCTGCCGCTGTTCTATCGGACGATACGAGGGTAGGGGGACGAGGGCAACGACTGCAGTCGTCGGGGGCGAGCAATAGTCCGCGCGCGGAGCGTGCCAAGCCATGGTCCGAGCCAATGGCAGAACGAGATCCTTCGCCCGCTTCGCGGGCTCAGGATGACATGGGGAAATGATTCTGGGATGGGGACCCGCAGTTACTACGCCTACATCATGGCAAGTCGGTCTGGCGTCCTCTATATCGGTGTAACCAATGACATTGCGAGGCGGACGTCTGAGCACAAGGCCGGTTACGCCCAGGGGTTTGCCGGGAAGTACAACATCAATCGGCTTGTCTACTTCGAAGGGACCAGCGATATCAGGACGGCGATCCAGAGGGAGAAGCAGCTCAAGGGGTGGACGAGGGCGAAGAAGGTAGCTCTCGTCGAGTCAGTCAACCCGGGGTGGAAGGATCTTAGCGACGGCTGGCCCGGCGATTGACGTCCTTCCTCGCATGTCATCCTGAGGGCCGTAGAAGCGCGGGCATGCCGCAGCGAAGCAGAAGGAGGCAGCCGACACTTGCACATGCGCTTGCAGCGCAGCTGCAAGTGCAGGGGAGGATATCGTTTGCGGCTAGGCAAGGACTCTGCAACTTCAGCCATCGCGCAGGAATGGGCCGGGCTGGGGTTCTTCGGAGGCGGGGCATCTGTGGGTGGGAGAACGAGATCCTCACCTGCACCGCACCCACCTGCACCGCACCTGCGGTGCGTCGCAGGTGCGGTGTGCGGTGCATTGCAGGCCGTTCGCCCCGCGGGCTGGCGCCCGCACACCTGCCCCGAACCGCAGGTGCGGGGTGGCGCCGGCCCGGACGGGGTGCAGGTGTCGGCCTCCAAGGACTTGGGACGAGCCGCCATTCTGGGAAGACGGCCTCAGGATGACGTTAAGTGTGCGCTGGATTTGAGCGCTGTGGAGACCACGTCGGGAACACGGCCTCAGGATGACGTTAAGTTTGCGCTGGCCTTGAGCGTCGTGGACACCACATCGGGAATCGGCCTTTTGGCATCAAAGGCTGAGGCCGATAGATTCGCCAGCAAGGCTAGGCCAGCCCCTCGATCTCCATCGGCTCGATCGCATCGGCGGGCGTGAAGCCGAAGACCTTCCCATAGAAGTAGAGCTCCGCCTCGATCGATCGAATGTGCGTCGCCTCGCGGCGGAAGCCGTGGCTCTCGCCTTCGAACAGAAGCACCGCGTGCGGCACACGATTCCGCCGCAGCGCGGCCACCATCTTTTCTGCCTGCGAGGGCAACACCACCTTGTCGTCCAGCCCCTGAAAGAGGATCACCGGCGCCGAGATGCGATCGGCGGCATGGATCGGTGAGCGATCCAAATACGTCTGG
>DATEAV010000102.1:0-4181 GCA_035288185.1 Anaerolineales bacterium
TCGGGATCGGTGTTGAAACTCAGGGCCACCTGCGGACGCTGTTCGAGGTGATGGATCTTGTGGGCCTTCGGGCGGCTGTAGATCAGGAGCGAGCGTCCGTCCCAGAGGAACCAGACCGGCCTCGGCTGGGGAGTGCCGTCCTGGGCCACGGTCGTGAGCCAGATCACGGTCTCTTCCCTCAGCAAGCGAAGGGCCCGTTCGCCCAACTCGGTGGAGAAATCGATCATCCTCAACTCCCCTGCAGCCGGACGCCGGGGCTCCGGCCCGCTTCGCTGGATTCTACGATGCGCTCGAGGACATGCCGGAAGGACACAGGAACAGGCGCTTCGATCGTGAGCTCGGTCCCCGGGGACGTCTCCAGGACGATGGCCAGCGCGTGCAACATCAGGCGCGGGAAACTGGCTGCGGGTCGCCCGCTCCCATAGCGAGAATCGCCGACGATTGGATGGCCGATGCTGTAAGAGTGGGCCCGCACCTGGTGGCGCCGGCCCGTGTGTGGATATGCCACAACCAAGGTATGGTCGCCGATGTGCTGAGAAACCTCATACCGGGTGAGGCTCGCTTTCCCCCGAGGATCGGCTCCCACGCGGCCCGAGCCGAACTCGCGCAGCGGGTGAAGGATTTCCCCCTTCGGCGCGGCGACCAACCCATGAACCAGCGCAAGGTAGGTTTTCCGGACTTCCCTCCGGGAGAAACGCTCGTTGAGGAAGCGGTGCGTCTCCGGGTTCCGGGCGAAGACCACAACGCCGCTGGTCCCTTTGTCGAGCCGGTGGACGACGTAGAGCTTCCCACCAGCCGTCGCCTCGGCCTCGGAAAGCGCCGTCGAGCCCGTCCACCCGCCTCCAGGGATTGTTGGCGTACCCTCGGGCTTGTTGACGGCGAGGATGTCGTCGCGGTCCAGCAAGACCTCGATCATTTCTCCGCCGCGGTCCACGCCCAGGCGAGGCATCATGAGGCAGCTCAGGGACCGTTCTCAGCTCCGCGTCGGTGCCCTCCTCAGGCGCAAAGCCAGCGCCCCCAGGATGACGTAGAGAAGAGAGAGCGCGACCAGGAGGAACTTGATGCTCGCACACACCCGGGCTAGCGCCGGGAGCGAGGCGCCGTCGGCGCCCAGAAGCAGCCGGATGAGCGCATAGTTCTCGATCGCATCCAGGAGCGCGGTTGCGAGCACCGCCCAGGCGAGCCACAGGCCCAGCCCGCCCAACCAGCTGGAGCTGCTGTGTAGACCCCTGGCGATCATCACACACCCCAACGAGATCGCCGATCCATACGCGAGCAGGAACAGGAAGTCCAGGCCGAGGTTGAGGCCGGCGTACACTCGCCCCTGCTCACCCCACGCCTGGAGGATCGCTCCCGAGGCCTGCAGGGTCCCGGCGAACTCGTAGCTGATGATCCCCGCCGGAGAGGCCTCGGTGCGAAGCGGAACGCCCAAGACATTGAGAATCGCCATCAGAGCGACGGCGAGCACGGCCAGCAGCGTGAAGGCCTTGCCCCGGTGCGGCGACGGCAGCCAACGGAACGGATCTTTGATCTCCATCTCCCCTTCCTCCCAGGTGATCGGTCGCCGGCTCAGCCGCGCCGAGGCCCGGACTAAGCACCGTGGCCTCGGCTTGCCGGCGCACACTTCCTCTCGGAAGTGACGCCGATCCTCACCAGATGCCCGGAACCAACCGATGTCGGGTTTGAGCGGCGTACTCGGGATAGCCCGGCAATTCCTCTATGAGCGTTCGGTCTTCGAGCGCAGTCCGCAGGACGATCGCTGCAGAAACCGCCAGCGCGGGGATCAGCGCCCAGAAGGCGTCGAGCATGACGGGGATCGCCAGGTAGGCGAGGATTCCTCCGGCGTACGCCGGATGGCGGATCAACCGATAGGGGCCAGAACTCACTACGGAGTGCCCGCGCTCCCTCTGAATCCGGACCACAGCCGAGAAGAACCGATTCACGATCATGGCCCAAGACGAAACGGCGAATCCTCCCGCGACGAGGACCGCGGCCATGATTTGGGCAGCCGGAGGGATGCTCGGCGCCCAGGCGGCGCGATGATCGATCCCGGCCACGACGGCGGTGAGGATCGGCCCGTAGAGGGCCACGACGCCGACCAGCGCGCGGTCCCAAGGCTTGGCGCCTTCCGCCTGGGTGTACTGCGCCCGCTCGCGCAGCAGGTCGGGCGACCGCCGCAGGACGATCAGCCGGCTCCCCAGCGTGGCTATCAGGAGGAGGGCAGAATACGCCCAGGCCATCGGCCACGCGAGCGTGCCCGCACTGAGAAACAGGACCCCCGGGGCCAGCAACAAATAGAGGATCAGGCCCACCGCGGCGCGAACCATCTTCCGCGTTGAGCTCAAGGGCATCTCAGAGACGCCGGGTTTCAGTTCCCTTGTCATGGTCCCGCCATCACACCGGTCTCGCGCCGCGGCCCCCCGAGACGCAGCCACTCGCCCTGAGATGGCTCATCCGATCCGCGGGTCGGAGCCGGCCGCTCCCGCCCGGCGGCAAAGCAGCTCGCCGTTTCCGATCGGCACAATCAGGGCATCCACTCTCGGGTCGGCCTGGGCGCGATCAAGCATCGACTGAAGGATCTGGCGGAGACGCTTCGCGCGTGGGGTTCCGTCGGCCCGGTCTGCGGCATCGAGGGCCTGCAGCGCGTCCATGCGACGCTTCACCGGTTCGGGGATATCGTGGAACACGCAGTCGCCTCGATGCCGGCTAGCCGTAAGGGGTAGGGTATGGCGTCGGCGTGAGGGGCATTTCTTCCACGGGCATTCCTTCCACGGAGATGTCGTCAAAGTAGACAGGCGAGAGATTCCCGAAGGAATCCCGGTACTGCACGGTCACATAGAACCCCGTCCAGTTGAGGGCGATCGTGACCGGGTAGATCCTCCCCTCGACGTAGGGCTCCCACGAGGCATCCGCCAGTTGTGCTTCATCAAACCATTGGCCGCCGCTCAGCACGCGCATCTGGGTGACTTCGGCGAAGGGGCTGTAGGCCCAGAAGCCCACCCGCACCTCAACCGTCGACCCCGCGCTGCCACCGATGCAGCATTGGCCCTCCTCGATCTCGACATACCCGGAAACCGGCGGGGTCGGCGTGGTCCAGTAGGGTGTCGGCGTCGGCCCCATGATCCAGTAGGCTGTTGCGATCGGAGCACCCACTCTTGTGGCTAGGTGCGCGATCCAGGTTGCCTGGTCGCTGATTTGGCTCGCCTGCTCTTCATTCTCCTCGGCCAGGGCCTCGAGAGTTCGCTCGGACTCATCCGGGCTCACGGTCACCGACCAGGAACAGGCCAGCATCAGGCTGAGGCCGGCACTCAGCGCAATCAGGACCACGATCATCGACATGGCGCTTCGGGTTCTGGGCTGCATCTCTCTCACCTCCTGGTCCGGGTGCGCGCGCTTCATCTGCCCGGCTGCCTCGTGCCGCTTCGCGCGCCACCTCGACCACCAAACCACGCTACGAACATCGGTTGTCGTCCGCGGGCCCATCCCCGTTCATGCTGGGGCATCGGCGCGGGTCAGGTGAGCACCGCCTGAATGAGCACAACGGTGGCAATCAGGATGTAGCTGGCAAGGTTGGCCAGAAGAACGGGCCGAACCACGGCCCGGAATCCCTTCTTGCGGATGAGGGCCAGGGCGCCGGCTTCCACGAGCACGGAAAGCGCCCAAAGGACCGGAAGGCAGACGATGACGCTTCCCACACTCGAGTACGGCAGTGTGGCATCTCGCAGCATCAGCGTAAGGATAATCCCGATTGCCGCCGAGGCTACGTTCATGAGAAATGAGTCGAGCAAGGACCGCCCGAGCCCTCCCCACTGCAGCCTGCGCAGGACCAAGGCCTCGAGCAGGATCGCCGCCGCCAGGCCAACAAGACCCAGGATCCCGAACACGATCACGGCATAACCCATGCCAACATCCAGGGGTGGGAGGTACGGGTTCATGGATCTGTCCTCTCAAAGATGGGGCCCGACCGCGGGCGATGGCTATTGCGGCCTCATGAAGAGCCAGATGTCTCCCACTTTCTCCCGAAGCGGCAGGCCTCGGATCACGGTCCAGTCCGGCGGACAGCCCTCGCAGATCACCGCACACGGCGAGAAGGTGGCCGCCTCGTAGCGGGCGGATGGCGTTCCCGCTACGAACCACTCCAGGCGAAGATCATCTCTGGGCGCGCCGAGCTCTGCCCAGAG
>DATEAV010000103.1:0-6111 GCA_035288185.1 Anaerolineales bacterium
ATGAACGCCTCATCGACCTGGTCGGAAAGCTGGTCGTTGGGCGGCGCTATGTCGGGGATGCGCCTCAGGCCTGTCCTGGCTACGCCCTCAGACGCGGTGTTGACCTCGCGCTGGAAGAGGGGCTGCGGAGAGGAGAGCGCGCTGCCCTCGGTGACCGCCTCTCCGGGCAGCCCCAGGGGCGCCCAGGCAAGAGCCTCCACAGCGCCCGAAATCGAGATGCCGAGGGAGGGGAGCCCCTGGCCCCCGACAGCGTACAGCGTGACATACCGTTCGAGGGGCGAGACCAGGACAGTCGCCAGGCTCAGGCCGTCCGGCGACCATGCCGGCGAGACCCCCTGCCCCACCTCGATCGGCTCCCCTCGAGCGAGATCAAGCGCCAGAACGCGTCGAACCCCGTCGGCCTGGGAGGAATACGCGAGCACCGTCCCACCGGGATTGAAGGCAGGCTCCGTGTCGTTTGCCTCGGGGGAATGGGTCAGATTCAGGAAACGGTTGTCCACGCTGTCCAGGTCGGCCAGAAAGATATCCTGCCCGCCGTCGCGGTCGGAGGCGTAGGCGATCCGACGTCCGTTGGGATCCCACGCCGGCGTCAGATCAAGGCCGGGCTGGGTGGTCAGCTGGATCGCCTCCTGGGCGCCATCCACCGGAAGGATCCAGATATCCAGGTCGCCGTCGTAGTCGGCTTCGTAGGCCAGCCAGACGCCATCCGGCGACCAGGTGGGATGGCCTTCGAAGGCGGCGGTATCCGTCAGCCGGACGGTTTCCAACGTGCGCAGCCGGAGTAGGTAGAGGTCCCACGCTCCGTCGCGGTCGGAAGCGAAGGCGAGCCACTCGCCATCCGGGCTGATGGCGGGGCTGCGATCATTCCACGCGCCTGTGGTCAGGGGTACCGGGGCGGCGTCGCCGGGGACATAGGCCCAGAGGTGGGAGTTGCCTCCTGCCCGGGCCTGGTAGAAGACTGTTCCGAAAAGAGCCGATCGTGTGGGGGCAGGTGTGTCCGTTGGCGCCGGGGAGGCGGTGGGCTCGGTGCTCGAAGGCGAGGCGGTGAACCGGAGCGCGGTTGCCAGGCTGGCGAGTGTGGGGTCCAGCAGGCCGGCATTTTGGGGCCGGGAGGCTCTGGCGGCGCCCCAGGCGAGGGCGCCCGTCAGGGTGACGGCCAGCAGCAGGAACAGCCGAAACCGCCACAGGCGGGCCCGGTTTTCGGGGCTTGCAGGGCGGTTGTTCCCATTCGTCGATACGGACGCCACGCTTGAGGTGCCCTCCCGCTCCGAGCGCCGGCCATTATACACGCCGGCTCCCCCTGCCGCCGTGGCTGTGCAACATTGATGCCACGAGAGGCGCCGGCGCGACGAAAGGCCGGGCGCGCCGGCCTTTCGAGGCAAGGTTCAGAGAGGTTTATTGGAGTGCCAGGCTAGGGTCTTGCCAGCGTAACGCGGCCACCTTGCCGGGCATCTGGAAGGTCCCCGCCAGGTGATCCTCGTCGCCCCCGCGTTCGCGATAAGCGTCGACGAGGGCATCGGGAGCCAGAAGCTGTCGGGCGAAGTACTCGCCCCACTCTCTCAGGCTGGAGAGGAGGAGATCCGGCAGCCCCAGAGCTCGGCCGTGTTCGCTGGTGACCACAGCGGTGAGGGCCTCGCGAGCCAGCGAGTAGCGCCGTTCCTCGGGATTGAGGTCGATGCGCACGAAGATGCTTCCGCGCTGGCTGGGAGTGCGAGCGAAGGTCGCATCCCAAAGATGGGAGTACATGTTGACTACACCAAAATCCATGTCGAAGTTGCCCGGCGGGTGCTCGAGCATCTCTTCGACCGGGACTGGCGGCTCAACCACTCCCAAGTATTCGACGAGGCCGCGTGCCAGGTTACCCAAAAGCCACTGGCACTCTTCCCGCGTGATCGAAATCATGCGACGTGCCGCTTGCTAGCCCGCTCTTGCTTGGGAAGCAGGCCCTCCACCGGCGAGGGCAGCTGGATCCGGGCAGGCATTTGGACCTCGGCGCGCACGATGCGGTAGGCGAGCACCGCGAACTCCGCCCAGGTCCCCGCTCTCACCTGCGCCAGCCGGCCGCGCAGATCGGCGGTGAAGTCCAGGTCGGAGAGGACGTCGCCGATGCGGCCTGCGTTGAAGGCCTGGACGACGCCGGGGTCAATGATGGAGCGGGCCACCAGCTGATTGAGCGCTTGCATCGACATGGTTTCACCTCTCTGGTTCTGGATGGTTCTTGTCCGAAATAGCAAAGGCAGCTGGCGCTCACGCCCCGCTGCCTGGCTTTGGCGACCTACTACGCGCTATTACTGGTGCGCTTGCCTTGGAGATCGGGCTTTCTCAGACTAGCCTTACTACCCGCCCCCGTCCTTCGGCTTGCGCCCACCGCCATCTTTAGGGCAGCGATTATGCATGGCACCCTCCGTTTACGTGCGGATCCACTCTATGCGGGACTGTACAACGGGCCTCTCAACGGATTCTCAACGGCCAGAACACTGAATCCGCCAGGAAACTGACAAGTGAAGTCGATCTCGTGTGGCTATGCGCATTCCTACAGCGACCGCCAAACGCCCGATGGCGGCCCCCCGCCTCCCCGCGGCCCGAACAAACCTTACCCGATCAATCGTGCGTAGAGCTCCCGAACTGCCTCCGGTGGGTCCAGACCCAGCTCCTCCGAAAGCAATCGCACATACCGCTGATAGTGGACGACGAGCTCGCTGCGTCGCCCCAGGCGTCCCAGGGCCTCAAGAAATCGGCGATTGGTGTCGTCTCGCAGGGGGTCTAGCTCGAGCGCCTGCCGCAGGGTGGCCAGCGCTTTGAGGGGTTGATCCCGCCCCATCGCCTCATCGGCGTGGCTGGCCAGGAGGTCGAGGTAGCTCACTTCCAGAGCTCGCCTTCGCTCGAGGACCCAGTCGGAGGCGAAGTCGGGCAGGAACTGCCCGCCATATGAATTGAGTGCGGCCGTCAGCGCGAAGAGCTTGCGCGGATCCCCGGTAGGCAACGCCGCGGCGACTCCGGCGGCGCGCTCGAACCGGACCACATCGTATTCGACCGAAAGGCCTGGGTCAAAGCTGTAAACGTTCCCGGCCTGGACGATCGCGTCCTTCCCCAGATGCCTGCGGAGGGAGTAGATCGCGGTGTGCAGGTTGGAAATCTGCCGGCCGGGGTTGTAGCGCGGCCAGAAAGTCTCCAGGATCACATCTCTCTCCGCCCTCTGGCGGTCAATCAGAAAGAAGAGAACCTCTCGAGCCAGAGGCTTCACCTCGCTCAGAGGCTTGCCGCTGATCAAGATGGCCCCCTTGCCGAGGGCAAGCAACTCGAGCTTCACCGCCGCCTCTTCCGGCTCTTGGTTGGCTCCGTGATGCTGGTCTGCGACGCCCTTCATGGTCTCGATTCGGTGGAGGGCCACCGAAAGCACCGTGTTGGCCCTAAAACGAGAGCGCGCGAAATCGCGGAAGCGAGGGTCGAAGGCCAGCTCCCCGGCCAGCACCTGCTCGGTCCCATGTGCCCCCGCCCAGGTGAGCGCCTCCTCCAGATGCCGCCCGGCCTCCTCGAGATCTTTCTCGGCGAAGGCGTTTCTCGCCAGGAAATAATGCGCCAAGGTCCGCTCCCCCGCTTCCATGCCGGCGCCGCGCGTGACGAGCAGGTTGCGAACGCGGCTCCGGCCGGCCTGTGGAGAGGCCTGGAGCTCGAGCGCGGAGAGCTGGATCTCGACAGATACCGCCGTAAGGGACTCGGTCTCCAGCGCCATCGCCCGCCGGATCCATTCGTGCGCCAGTGCCGTGCCGCCACGCCTTCGGTGAAGGACGCAGGATCGCACACAGCCATACCGGAGAAGCTCCACGTTGTCGAGCTGCGTTGCGATCACCAAGCCCTGCCCATAGAGCTCGGCAGCCTGGAGGGCCAGATCGAGATCGGAAAACAGATCCGCCTGCCCGAACAGGACCATCGCCTCCAGGTGCGGGCTGGCTGCCTGGCGGGCGTACTTCGCTGCCTCCGCAAAGAGATCCATGGCTTCCAGGTAGTTGCCCTGCAGGTGAGTGTCCACGCCCAAGTTGTTCAGCGAAGAGGCCAACGGGTATGGCGATCCCAGTTTCTGCAGGATCTCATGCGCCTTCAGGCTTGCAGCATAGGCCTCGTGGGCGTGGCCAAGCCATGTCCTCAGCATGGAGAGGGTGAGGTAGGCCTCGGCCAGATCGTAGGGACTATCCGTCCTCTCAAGGAGCCCGATGGCTTCGAGGACCTTTGCTTCGGCCTCAGCGTGCGTGCCCTGTTCGCGGGCCTGGGCCCAGGCCGTGAGTCGGAGGCATCTTGCCCGCTGCAATCGGTCGCCGTTTGGTGTGAGAAGCTTCTCGGCCACGGAGAAGGCCACCAGAGCCTCTTTGTAGCGCTCTCGTCGGAGCGCGATCAGCCCCTTTTGATTCTCGGCCGCGGCGCGCAGTCCCCGAGGTGCGTCCTCGCCCATCATCCGGAAAGCGCCGGCCAGCGCCGTCTCGGCCTCCTCCAGTTTCCCCTGGTCGGTGTAGGCCCGGGCAAGGTAGAGCATCACGTTTGGCGCCGAGACGCCGGCGTGACGCAGCCGCTCGGCCCAGGTGGCCAGCGTTTGCGTTCGCCCCGCCCGGAACATCCGCCGGGCATGCTTCTCCGCCACGGCGGCGGCCCGGCGGATGGCGCCGGCGTCCAGGAAGAGCGAGACAGCGTGCTCCGGTGAGCCGTGCTGCGCTAGATAGGCGGCCGCCCGGGCTAGAAGAGCTTGCAGGCGAGCCTGGTCGCTCATCGCCAGCGACTCGATCAAGAAGCTTCGGAACTGAGGGTGATATTCGTAGGTGCGAGGGCTCTCGTCGGTGCCGGTGACGAACAGGCCGCCTCGGATCAGGCGCGGCAGGAGCCGCTCGCTGTCATCCCGGCGAAGCACGTGATCGCACGCCTCGGCGCTCATTACGGGCAGCACCGCGGAGTCGAGCATGAAGCGGCGCAGGTCGTCGGGCTGCCGGTTGAGGACGACCGAGGCGAGATACTCATAGACCATCGGCCGGGAGCCTTGCACCAGCTCACCCAACGCCCGCCCCGAGAGCAACCCGGAAAGCAGGACTCCCGTGACCCACCCGCGCGTCTCCTCGAGAAGCCGATCCGCCTTCTCCGGTGCGAGCTCCATCCCGAGTTGGTTGGTTGCCAGCGCCACCAGCTCGGCCCGGTCGAGGGCCAGGTCGTGCGGCCCCAAACCGGCCAGGCTCCCCTCGGCCATGAGACGGGCCAGCGAGACTTCCGGCACCTCTCGGCCCGCCGTGATCACCGTGACCTGATCGGGCTGATGTTCCAGGAAGGCCTCGAAGAACGCCATCACCGGCTTGGACCGATTCACCAAATGGATGTCGTCGAAGGCGATGACGAAGGCCTCGCTCACCTGGGCATCGATCAGGCCGGAAAAGGCCTGGGCGATACCGGCCGGCGATGAGCCCGCCAGGCTCTCCAGGTTCGGCTGGCCGCGCAGCCGCCGGAACCTACGCTGGAGCGAAGTCGCCAGCACGTGCGCCAGGCGCATCAGATCCGCGTCGGCTTCCGTGAGCCGCACCCAACAGACCGGTAGCTCGGCATAGCTCGTGAAGTCGGCGAGCAGCGTCGTCTTGCCGTAACCCGGCGGGGCGGCAATGGCGATCAGCTTGCGGGGGATGTTCGCCAGAAGGACGTCGACCAGGCGCTCCCGGTGAAGCCGGTTCGTCTCGTCGAAAGCTGGCGGGGTGATGGCATGGCGGAGGACGGAATCTTGCATGTTCCCCCGGGGGCTCCTACGCGCCCCCCTCCTCCGCCGGCTTGAGCTCAAATGCGACTTCGGCCTGGTCGACAGGATCCCGGTCGGGATAGCTCAGGGCGAGGCGCGCCGTGTACGGTCCGGGTGGCCCCGCAGGGCGCAAGTGCAGGGTGAGTCGGAGAGACGGGTCGAGGTTCTCAATGACCTTCGCGCTGGCCGCCTCGTCTCCTACCGAGTCCAGGATCACGATATCTATGTTGGGGCGTTCCAGGAAGGGTGTGAGCCGGAGATCGAGCCGAACACGCGTGCGATCCGGGTACGGAGAGACCCGCACCGACTTGAAGCGGATCTTCTCCGGCGGGAGCGGGATCTCGTCGGAT
>DATEAV010000104.1:0-16594 GCA_035288185.1 Anaerolineales bacterium
GGCCTCCAAGGGGCCTGGGATCATCAGCAAGGAGATCGAGCGCGATCGGGCGGAGAGAGCGCTCCGGCTCGAGCAGGCCCGCAGGAGCATGCCACCGGAGACGCTGGGGGCCGAGCCCGCAAAGAAGGTGGAGAAAGAGGAGAGCTTCTTCGATCCCGAAGTGGAGCTGGAATTCTCGCGATCGAGAGACCTCCGCGGCGGGGACCCGGACAAGGGGGTGAGTCTCGGTGTCAAACTGGTGGATGGGGCATACTACGACGCCGACGACGTTACAGGGCAGGCGATGGGGATTGACTACAAGGCGGACGTCCAGCTGGGAGCGGGAGAAGCGGGCTTCGGGTTTTCCAGGGACAGCAAAGGCGAGGTGTTCGTCGGTGCCTACGGCGAGTTCAAAGCTTACAACCTCGAGGCCGAAGGAGTCTATGGGAGTAGCGATTTGGCCGTTACGTCGGGCACGAATATCAGCGCCGGCAAGCTCGGCGGCAGTTTTGGCTACAAAGACGGCACGGTTGGGGGCTCATTTGGGGGGTCGCTAGTCTCGGGCGAGGTGGAAGTGGGGGCCAACGTGGCGGGAGTGAACGTCGGAGTCAATGCAGGTCTCTCGTTCGGATTCGAATTGGGGCTGCAGCTGGGGAAGAAGACCGAGGTCAAGCTCGGGCCATTCACGATTGGCCTGTCGTTTGGGGCTGCGAAGACGGCGAACTAAGCTGGACCGGGCGGGTGCCCGCAGCCGCGGACGTGGAGGAGCAAACGTGCAGGATGACGCGAAGAACGGACGATCCATCCAGCTGTCCCGCAAGGAATTCCGATTCTTGATGGACCTCCTGCAAGTCTCGACGATGATCGGCCTCGAGGCGCCGGCCGACGATCCGACGGTGGCCAATCCTCAAGCCAGGGCGAGGACGATAAGGGAAGGGCGCGAGTCTTTGGTCGCCCGGGGAATGATCCGGCCTGGAGGGTCGGGCGAGAAGGACAAGGTGCAGGGGAAACTGCTGCGGCACGCCCTCCCCTGCTTCTTTCCCGAAAAGGCGCTGTTGATGATTCGTGACCTGCCGCAGGTGGGGCGGCAGATCTTGATCCTCTTTCGCCGCGGCGCCTCGACCGTCGTGCACACGTTCCCCGATCCCGCGAGCCACCGGCTTGAAGAGATGGAAGGAGCGGAGGATGTCGCCGCTCTGATCTTGAGCGTCTTCCCGCTCCAGCCGCAGGAGGTCCGGCAAGGAGGAATCTCCATGCCCATCCAAGCCTTCGAGGCGCTGCGCCAGGCGGCGGAAGCAGGGGATGAGCGACAGGCCTTGAAGGTCCTTGCGGGCGCGCCGCTGACGGAGGAGGAGAAGCTTGCCCTCGTCCGCGCGATCGAGCACCGGGTCATCAGCGGATCGTTCGCCATGCTCACGTGCCAGGGCGAGACGATCACCGATGCCCAGTCGCTGGCGCTTGTGGCCGATACGATGAGCGGCTGGATGATCAGCCAGCCGAAGGACGACCCAGCGGGCAAGACGGCCGGCGTTGAGCGGATCGGCGAGTTTGACGGCCTGGCGGGGATGATGGCGGCCTGGCTGACGGGTCCGCTCGCACCGGCCTCCGGCCAGACCCCATGACGGAAAGACGAGGCGGCTGAATGGACTTCCGTGAGGCAATGGCGCAGTACTGGAAACTACGGTCGCAACATGAGGCCGGAGCGCTCGGTGATGCGGAGTTCGAGGCCGCGGTTGGCGATCTGACGGTGGTCGATGCCCAGGGGGACGCGTGGCAAATCGGCGTGAGTACCGGCCGATGGTACCGCTTTGATGGCCAGACCTGGGTGGAAGGTTTCCCTGCCCTGCCCAGCGAGGATCCGAGCCAGGCACTCTTGCTGCGGCCAACGCCAGGGCCTGCATCGCAGCCACGAGTGCCCCGATCCGGGCCCGCCTCTCCTCCGCCCGGCGAGTTTCCGCAGATGCCCCCGCCACCGGGCTGGCGGTCTGGGCCGGGGGCCGGGCAGCCCGGTCCTACCCCACAGGCCCCGCCCCCGTCGAAGTCGCGGCTCCCCCTCGCCGGGATCATCGTAGCCGTCGTGGTGGGCTGCCTCTGCGTGGTGGCCTGCGTTGCGGCGGTCATTCTGGCCAAGCCCGATATTCTGCCCGACGGGCTGCCCTTCTTGCCGTCCGCCTCCCCGGTGCCTGCTCCCGGCACGGCGGCGCTCCGCGTCGAAAACCGGGCAAGCACCGACATCTGCTACATGTTGATCAGCCCTTCGACCAGCAGCGAGTGGGGCGAAGACTGGTTGGGGCCAACGGAGACGATCCCGCCCGGCGCTAGCCGCGACTTCGCCGTCTCGCCTCCACAGAACTACGACCTGCAAGCCCTGGACTGCAATGCCTCGGTCATGGCTGAGCAGTACGGCGTGAACATCGGCGCGAGCGGGGCGACCTGGTCGGTCGGGCCGTAACCGGCAAACAGTGCGCGAAAGCGGAGCCCCAAAGGGGTGCTGCGCGAAGGGGGGAAGAAGGTTTAAGGACGCGTCCTTAGGACCTCCCTCCCCCGGCAGATCTTCATCGACAGCTGATTCGAGCAAATGCCGGGGGATGGGACGGGGGCCGTCCCCCGCACCTGTGGTTCGGGGCAGGTGTCGCCCCTGCGGGCCGCATCGTCCCGACCCAGCACCTGTGGTTCTGGGCAGGTGTGTCCTTCGGGAGGGCTTCGCGGCCCGAACGGGGTGGGGGTCGTGGATGGGGCGCGCCAGCCGAGGCAAGAGTCCCTGGCCTCACAACGCGCGAATCAGTTCACAGGCTCCAAGTGCCGGGGCACTTGCCCCGGATGCTAGTGCCGGGGGCCGCAGTGAGAATAAGGCTCTTTCGGGCGCCTGCTAGGGAAGCGTCCACTCCTGCTTGAAGGCGAAGCCGCGGCGGTTGTCGATCAGCCGGATCCAGGATGGCGTCAGGCGGAAGACCTCGCTGGAATGGACAGCGTCGACCAGGTCGGCGACGAAGGGGAAGCGCCTGGCATAGAGAGCCAGAGCCTCCTCCCGCTCCGCGCCCGCGAGAGGGCTGACCGTTCCCTGGATCTGAAGCCCGCGGATCTCGCGCCAGTCGCTCACCGAAGGGAAAAGGCCCGCAGCCGCGCGAGGCTCTCGGGCGAGGTTCTGTGAGTGGCGGCTGCCGGCTTCGGAGAGGAAGTAGAGGCAGAGACGATCGTCTGCGGCGAAGAACAAGGGGGTGGCTCGAGGCCAGCCGTCTTCGTCGAGGGTGGCCAGCGTGAGGGCGGTCGTCTCGGCGATGATCTCCCCGGCGGGAGCGAGGTCGGGCTCGGGGGATGGGACGTGGTCCGCGCTCACCGCGGCGCCACCTAGAGCCCCTCCCAGCGCGGATAGCCCGGGTTGTCGATGCCCAGGCGAAGCAGAGCGCGGCCGACCGTCGCCGTGACGACCTCGTCGAGGGTCTGCGGCTTTCCGTAGAACGCCGGGACGGGCGGGAAGATCACGGCCCCGGCCGCGGCGGCAAGATCCATCAGCCGGATGTGGCCTCGATGAAGCGGCGTTTCGCGGACCAGGAGGACGAGGGGGCGGCCCTCCTTGAGGCAGACGTCGGCTGCGCGCGTGATCAGGTCCCCGGCGTAGGAGTTGGCGATGGCCGAGAGGGTCTTGATCGAGCACGGAGCGACGATCATGCCGCGGGTGGGGAAGGAGCCCGAGGCTAGGGGCGCGGAGATGTCGCCGGGGTTGTAGTGAATGTCGGCCAGCGCCTGGACATCGTTGACCGATCGGCCGGTCTCCTGCGAAATGGTCAGGCGCGAGGAGGGGCTGAGGATCAGGTGAGTCTCGATCCCAGCTTGGCGCAGGAGCTCGAGAGCGCGCAGGCCGTAGATTGCCCCAGAGGCTCCGGTGATGGCGACAACTACGCGGGCGGGCGATGCAGCGGGGGAAGGAGTCATCGTGGGCGATGAGTGGCCATTGGATGGGAGGGGTGATCGGTTACACGGTGATCGGTTACACGGTGATCGGTTAGTCGGTGATCGGTTAGTCGGTGGGCGGTTACTCGGTGATCGGTTCGTCGGTGATCGGTTGGTCGGTGGGCGGTTACTCGGTGATCGGTTCGTCGGTGATCGGTTACACGGTGATCGGTTCGTCGATGATCGGTCCCTCGGCAGTTCGTTGCTTGGGCGCCTAGGTGCCCGGGCGCCTTAGTCACCGATCACTGATCACAGATCACCGTTCACTCCGCCCCCTCCCCCTTCCTCCCCCAATAGATCGCAATCGTGCCCAGCATCCTGCGCACAAAGCCCACCTCCTCAAGACCGGCGCGGACGAGCATCTCGGCCAAGTCTTCGGGGGCCAGGAACCGCTCCGTCGAGTCGGGAAGGTAATTGTACGCCTCGGCATCACCCGTCACCAGGATTCCCAGGGCCGGGATGACGCGGTGGAGATGGAATTGCAGGAGGGGGCGGAGTGGGCCGGGCTGGGGTGGGGCCGTGTCGAGGGCGACCAACCGGCCGCCGGGCTTGAGCACGCGGGCCTGCTCGGCCAGCGATCGGTCGAGGTCGGTGACGTTGCGCAAGAGGAAGCCGGAGACGAGGGCGTCCAACCCCTGAGCGGCGAAGGGGAGGGCATGGGCGTCGGCGATCACCCACCCGAGGCGCTCGCCGCCCGGGCGGCGACGTCCCAGGGCGGTCATTTCGGGTGTGAAATCGGCGGCGACCACTCGGGCGCCGGGAGTCTGGCGCAGGGCCTCGAGGGCAAGGTCGCCCGTGCCGGCCCCGAGGTCGAGCAGACGGGCGCCGCGCCGCAAGCCCGCGCGGCGGATCACCTCTCGGCGCCAGCTGAGGTCCCTACCGAATGTCATCAGGCGGTTCATCAGGTCGTATCGTCCTGCGATCCGGGCGAACATCCGCTGGACGCGGCGACTCTGGCCGGAGGCACTGCCGAGCGGAATCACGGCTCGGGATCGCCAGGACCCCAGCCGGTCGGGGTCACCGGTGAAGATGTGGAGCCGGTCGACCGTGAAGGTGAGGCTGGGAGCGGGAGGAAGGGCGAGCGCCTCAAGCTCTTCCGGCCTCCTAAACTCAGCCAGGGTCAGGTGAGGCCGGAGGTCGTTCCCGAAGGCGCCTTCGTAAGGCGGGTATTTGGGGAAGGCTTGTGAGAGGCGGCGGAAGAGGCTGAGGAGCGGCCCGGGGTTCTCGGGCTCGAGGAAGAGGGTCGTCTCGAAGCGGCCATACTGGTTGAGGGTAGTGGGAAAAGGGCCGATCTCCGCGCAGATGCGCTCGAGGGTTGGGATGACCGCCTTGAGTTTCCGGGGAGGGGCGAAGGGGTAGAGGAGGGTGATGTGAGGGGGAACGCGCTGGATGGCCGGCTTGCCCCCCAGGCTTTCTGTGGGCGGCGCCGTCCCCGGAGGAACAAGGATGACGAGAGCGCTTTGGACTGCCAACACTCAACCCACGAACTGCCACGGGCAAAGGCGCCGGTGAAGGGCGTCGACGGCGAAGTAGAGACCGAGGCCCAGGAGGCTCATCGCCACCACTCCGGCATACATCTTGGGGTAGTCGAATAGGGTGCTTCCCGCCAGGAAGATGTAGTAGCCCAGGCCACGCTGCGTGGCGAAGAGCTCGGCGACGTAGAGCACGGCGACGGCCGTCCCCACCGATTGGCGGAGGGCGGTGAGGATCGCGGGCAGGCTGGCGGGGAGGTAGACGAAGCGGAAGAGCGCCCGCCGACCGGCGCCCAGACTGCGGACGGAGTGGACCAGCTCGGGGCGAATCCCCGCCGCCTGGTCGCGCACCAGGACAAGGATCTGGAAAAAAAGGATGAGGAAGATGATGACGATCTTGGGCAGATCGCCGACACCGAGGAAAAGCAGGATGACCGGGATGAGCACGACCTTCGGGATCGGCAGAAGGAGATAGAGCAACGGGGTAAAGACCCGGTTGAGGCGCTCCGACTGGCCCAAGACAAGGCCCGCCGGGACGGCCAGGGCCACAGCCAGCGCGGTGGAGGCGACCACGCGCCACAGGCTGGCCAGGAAATGGAGCCCGAGATCGCCGGCCAGACCAGTGAAGAAGGCTTGGAACACGAGGATCGGCGAAGGGAGGATCGGCCGGCGGACAATCAAAGCCAACGCCTCCCACGCCAGGACAAGCGCAAGCGCGGCGAGCGCCACCTGGGCGGGGAAGCTTCCGAGAATATGCCGTGAATCTGCGCGCGGCCTGCCGGGAGGTCCGACTCCTGCGGTGCGGCCGGACGAGCGCTCGAGCGGCGCCTGTGAGGGCCCGTCCGGCTTCACGAGGCGGCCTCCAAGGCGCGGCGCAATTGCGCGCACACCGAAGCGTAGCTAGGCGCCTCGCGGAACTCCAGATGGCCGGCGTCCGGATTCTCCACGATTCGAGTCTCGCGGTTGGGGAGACGCCCCAGGAGCAGGACGCGCTTCCCGAGCAGCGCAGCCTCCTCGATCGTGTGCGTGACGATGACTGTCGTCAGGCCGCTCTCGGCGCGCAGCTGGAGGGTGAGGTTCTGGAGCGACTCGCGCGTCGGAGCATCGAGCGCGGCGAAAGGCTCGTCCATCAGCAGGAGATCGGGGGCGAGGACGAACGTTCGGGCGATCGCCGTGCGCTGCCGCTGGCCGCCGGAGATTTGCGCCGGGAAGTTGCCGGCCACTGCAAGAAGACCCAAGCGTTCGAGCCAGGGGTCTACCTGAGCGCTTGCAGCGGATGGCGTGAGGGGGATCCCTAAGGCCTGGCGCGGCGCGTGGGTGCCGTCCGGCCCGTAGAACCCCCGGAGGCGGAGCCCCAGGGCGGCGTTCTCGCGGACGGTCGCCCACGGTAGGAGGCCGAAGTCCTGGAGGATCAGGCCTGTGCCCGGCCGGGGCCGGACGAGACGCTCGCCGCCGATCCAGACCTCGCCGCCCTTCGGCCGGCGCAGCCCCGCCAGCAGGTAGAGAAGGGTCGTCTTCCCGCAGCCGGACGGCCCCAGCACAGCCCAGGCCTCGCCCGCGCCGACGTGCCAGTTGAACCCCTCGAAGACGAGGGTGCCGTCGGGGTAGGCGAAGGTGAGGTCACGGACGTTGATCATGGGAAAGAAAGTGATCAGTGATCAGTGGTCAGTGATCAGAGATCAGAGATCCGTGATCGGTGATCGGGCACCCGGGCGCTTAGGCACTTGGGCGCCGGGGGCATAGGCTCCGATCCACGGGTGCCCAAGTGCACGAGTGACTACTGATCACTGAGTAACTGATCACTGAGTAACTGATCACTGAGTAACTGATCACTGATCACTCTTCACCGGTCATCATTGCTGCGGCAGAAAGGACGCATCCACCGAGCCCTCATAGCTCACATCCGCCGTGATGAGCTCTTGCTCCCGGGCCCAGGCGATCATGTCCGCCCACTGGCTCTCGCTGGGAACCGAAGCGGCCGGGAAATCTGGGACTGCGTAGGAGCCGATCAGGGGAGCGGGGACAAGCTGCCGCTCGGTGAGCAGTCCCGCCCAACGACTCTTGTCGGCATTCACGTCGGCGACGGCGCGCTCGACGGCGGCGAGGAAGCCGCGAATGGCCTGGGGCTGATCCTCAACGACGGAGGCGCGGAAGGAGAGGACGCTGTTGCCGTATTCCGGGTGAGCCGTATCGTCGATCACCACGGAGGCGCCGTTCTGAATCGCGAGCGTGGAGAGCGGATCGGGCAGCGTGGCCGCCTGGATCTGACCGGAGGCCAGCAGGTTCATCCGCTCGGAAATCGTGGGTACGGCCACGGTGGCGACATCCGCCGGCGCGAGCCCCTCGGCCTCAAGCAGACGGTAGGTGACATACTCGATCACCGTTCCCTCGGAGATCCCGATGGGGACGTCGCGCAGGTCGGCGGGCGTGGCGATGCCGCTGCCCGCGGCGGCCAGGATCCGGTATTGGGGAAAGGTCGGCGTCGCCGTGCGGGCGAAGCGGACGATCACGATCTGTACCTCGTCTTGATTGTAGAGCGCCGTAGAGATCAAATCGTTGATCATGCCGTCGATCTGGCCGGCCTGCATCAGCTGGTCCCTCTCGGCGGCCGCCGAGACGGGGACAAACTCCACAGCCACGCCCTCCTCGGCGAAGTAGCCCTCGCTCTCGGCAACGTAGAGGGGGAGGGCATCGAGGATTGGAAGAACCCCGATGCGGAGGGTGACCGGCCCGGGGGATGCCTGCCCGCACGCGGCCAGGGCCATTGCCAGGGTGAGCCAAAAGACTCGCTTCATCCATCCATCTCCTAGGGATGAGGATCAGATCATGACTGCGGCAACAGTGGCGATGAAGAGCGTGAGACTGATGATGCCATTCACCTTGAAGAAGGCCAGGTTGAGGCGGGAAAGATCTCGAGGGTGGAGGATTGCGTGCTCGTAGGCCAGAAGGGAGCCGGTGGCCGCCAGGCCCACCCAGTAGGGCCAGGGGAGCGAAAGGATTAAGCCCAGGGCGACGAGAAGCGCAGTGGTCAGGGCATGCGCGAGCGCGGAGAGGCGCAGAGCGGCGGCGATCCCGTAGCGGGCCGGGACGGCGTGCAGGCCTTCGGCTCTGTCGAAATCTACGTCCTGGCAGGCGTAGATCACGTCAAACCCTCCGATCCAGAGCGTGACGGCCAGCCATAGCACCCACGCCGGCAGGTCGCCAGGTGCGGTCAGCGAGCCGCGGATCGCGGCCCAGGCGCCGAGCGGTGCGAGCCCGTCGGTGGCGCCCAGGATGAGATGCGAAAAGACAGTGAACCGTTTGGCAAAGGGATACCCGAGCAAAAAGAGGAGCGCACCCGGCAGAAGCCGCAAAGGCAGAGGGCCGAGGGCGTAAGCGGCCACCGCCAGGACGGCGACGGCAACCGCGCTCCCGGCCCAGGCGGTCGCGGGGGTGATCGCGCCGGTGATCAGGGGCCGGCCGGTGGTGCGTGGGTTTCGTGCGTCCAGCTCGCGGTCGATCAGCCGATTGGCGCTCATCGCCAGCGTGCGGGCGGCGGCCATTGCCACGGTGATCCAGAGGAACTGGGTCCATGTCGGCCAGCCATCCTCGGCAAGGAGCATGCCCAGGTAGGCAAACGGCAGGGCAAAAATGGTGTGCTCGAACTTGATCAGCTCGAGGAACGACCGAGCTCGCTGCCAGAGTCCCATGGGTGAGGAGCACGAATGGAGATCCCGTCCGCCGGGACCGCTGGAATTCTAACACAGGTCGCTCCACCGACCGCTCGCGGCGCGGGGCGGGGAGCAATCTGGAGTATCATTGACCGAATTCAACCAGGGGCCCACGGGAGAGATCCGCATCCATGGAAAACATCGTGAAAGCCGGCCAGAGGACGACTCGGACGCTCTTCTTGGTGATGAGCGCAGCCTCGGCCGGGACGATCGGGATGGCGACTGTCAATCCCATCCTTGCCGCCGATCTCAGCGGGCAGGCGGCGTGGGCTGGTCTCCCGACGGCGATCTATCTTCTTGGTGCGGCGCTCTCCGCGCCCCTCTGGGGGCTGCTGATGGATCGACTCGGCAGGAGAAGAGGCATCCTTCTCGGGCTCGTGCTGGGCATGGCCGGCGCCGCTGCGGTCCAGGGCGCCCTTTCGCTGAGCTCTCTGGCGGTCTTCCTCGGTGCGATGGGAATGATCGGGGTGGCGAGCGCCGCGGTCCAGCTCAGCCGATTCTCTGCCGCAGAAGTCCATCCTCCCGAGTTGCGCGGCCGGGCTATCTCGAACGTTGTGCTTGGAGGCACGGTCGGCGCCATCGCCGGGCCGCTGCTGGTCGGGCCGGCCGGCCGTTGGGCGGTGCGCCTCGGCCTGGAGGAGCTTGGGGGACCCTATCTGCAGGCCCTTCTCCTCTTCACTCTGGCGGCGGCGATCGTCTTTGTCGGGCTGCGCCCGGACCCGCGCGAGCTCGGCCGCGAGGTCGCCCGGCTCTACTCGGTGCCAGCCGTCGAGGGTAGCCCGAGACGTCCACTGGGCACGATCTTCCGAGGGCCCGACGCCTTCCTGGCGCTCTCGGCCATGGTGCTCGGCCAGATGGTGATGGTGATGCTGATGGTGATCACCTCCTTGCACATGAGGAATCACGATCATTCACTCATGGATCTCTCGCTGGTGATCTCCTCCCACACGTTGGGCATGTACGCGTTCTCCGTGGTCTCCGGCCGGCTCTCGGATCGCTGGGGGAGGCACCGGGTGATCCTGGCTGGGTCGTTCACTCTGGTGGTGGCCTGCCTGGCAGCCACCCTCACTCCGGACGTCTTGCCGCTGGCCATGGCCCTCTTCCTGCTGGGCCTTGGGTGGAACTTCTGCTACGTAGGCGGATCGACGCTGTTGGCGGATCAACTGACGCCGGCCGAGCGAGCGCGCAGTCAGGGCTTCAACGACCTGATGGTGGGGTTGGCCTCCGCCGCCGGCAGCCTGGCGAGCGGGCTGGTGTTTGACGCGGTCGGGTTCGTCTGGATGGGATGGGTCGGAGCCGCGCTGGCGCTGGTCCCGCTTCTGCAGGCGCTGCGTCGTGGCCGGCTGGCCGCCCATTCGCGTCTGGCCGGAGCCGCGCCGGGCTAGCCGGAGAGCCTATGAGGCCAGTGCCCGATAGAGCAAAGTGCCGACCAGGCCCAACGAATACGCGGTGAGGTAGTAGATCGTTAGCGGTTGCCGGCCTCGGCGCCAGCAGAGGGCGGCGGAGAAGAGGGCCAGGAGGGCGACGATGTAGAGGTCGAGGCCGATCGCCTCGAAGGCAAGGTTGGCGAAGACGCCGAGCCCGATAAAGAAGCCGTTGGCAACGAGCAGCAGGCTGTCGGCGCGACCCGGCGGTTGCTGCGCCGGGAACAAGTCCTGGATCAGGAGAAGGGCGACATTGACCAGGACGAAGCCCGTGAAGAACAGCCAGTGAGAGAACTCGTCGTCGTTGAATGCGACGATGCGGCAGAGGTCCCCGGCGCCGTCGGCGCAGAAGCGGGCGTGCAGGTAGTTGGTCACCTCGTGGGCGCCGTAGCCGGCGCCCAGCAGGTAGACCCCCACGACGAAGGTCAGGCTGAGGAGGCGGTGGCGAGAGCCTTCGCGAGCCGGGCCGTCAACCTCGAGCTGCTTCTTCAGCAGGTAGAACGCGGCCAGGCTGAGCAGGGGCAGGGGGAGCATGTTGATCAGGTCGACCCAGCGCAGGAACTGATTGGGCGCCACGTAGCTCAGGGTGAGAGCGCTCAGGCGGTTGACCGAGACGAGCACGACCACGAGGGATTGAACGGCCAGGAGGACGTGCATGGGGCGGAGGCTGGCGGACGGGGGATTCATGAGGCTCTCCTTGGCGCGAATGCAGAAACCGGGTTTCGTAGTGAAACCCGGCAGCTCCGCTCGCGTTGCGCTCGTGAAGAAGTGAGCGAGGAGTCAGGCTCCGGAGCCTCGATCGCAGCCTCTTCGAAGATCAACGCATGGATAGAAGGATCAACCTCGCCACCCTTCTCGACGAAAAGCCTGCAAGCCTGTTCGCGAGCCCTTCTTGATGCCCCTGTGGGGCTGAGCTGCGAAAGGACGGTCTCCGGCTCCACAAATGCAGGGAGCCGAAGTCCGACAAAACCGCGATAGCTCAGGCCCCTGTTATAGACGTGGTAGTATTGACCCGAGACAAGCGGGAATTCTCTTCTTGGCATATTCTCCCCCGGGTTACTCAGGCTCCGGAGCCTGGATGAACTGTCCCTTCTCAGATCCCCAGCTCCCTCCACACTTCGTCGATCCTCGCCTTCACCTCGGCGCTCATCGTGGTGCGCTCTGGCCAGCCGCGAGAGTAGCCCTCTTCGGGAAGCTTGGCCGTGGCATCGATGCCGATCTTGCCGCCATATGAGTGGTGGCTCGAGGCGTGGTCCAGATGGTCGACCGGCCCCTGCGTGATGACGATATCCCGTGACCAATCCACGTTGCCCAGCGCCTGCCAGGAAGCCTGGCTCAGGTTCTGGACGTCTACCCATTCATCAAAGACGACGATCGCCTTGGCCAGCATTAGCAGGCCCAGGCCCCACAGGCCGTGCATCACCTTGCGCGCGTGCCCCGGATAGCGCTTGCGGATCGAGACCAGCACGAGATTGTGGAAGATGCCTTCGGCCGGCATGTGCAGGTCGGCCACCTCCGGGAGAAAGAGCCGGATCAAAGGCAAGAAGAGCCGTTCGGTGGCCTTCCCCATCCAGACATCTTCCATCGGGGGCGCGCCCACCACAGTGGTCGGGTAGATCGGTTCGGCGCGCCGGGTGAGGGCGGTCAGGTGGAACACCGGAAACGGCTCGACCGGAGTGTAATAGCCCGTATGGTCGCCGAAGGGTCCCTCGGGAAGATGCTCGTTGGGATCCACGTGTCCTTCCAGGACGATCTCGGCCTGCGCCGGCACCTCGAGCGGCTGCGAGACGCAGTCGACGAACTCGACCGGTTTCCCGCGCAGCCAGCCGGCGAGGAGGTATTCATCCAAGTCCGGCGGGAGGGGAGCCGAGGCGCACCACATCGTCGCCGGATCGCCGCCGAGGACGATCGCCGCGGGAATGGTCGGCTTTTTTTCCTGGCGGGCCACGCGCTCGTGTTCGGCCCCGCCTTTGTGCCTCTGCCAGTGCATGAGCAGGCGCTTCTCGTCCACCACCTGCAACCGATACATACCCACATTGCGCGTCCCGCTCACCGGATCGCGGGTGACCACTTGCGGAAGGGTGATGAAGCGGCCGCCGTCGCCGGGCCAGCAGGTGAGGGCGGGGATGCCGGCCAACGTGGCGCCTTCCCGCTCGATCACTTGCTGGGCTGGAGCGCGCCGGATTTTGGTCGGGCCCAGGCCGACGGCGCGCAGCGCCCCGAGGAAGTCTTGCCCGCGTGCGACGAGGCCGCCCAGTCCCTGCGGCAGACGCAGATCAAGGAGCGCGCCCAGGCGCTCGGTGAGCTCGCCCAGGTCCTCCACGCCCAGGGCCCAGGCCATGCGCTGGGCGCTGCCGAACAGATTGATCGCCACCGGCATATCGAAGCCCCGCACGTTCTCGAAGAGGAGGGCGCGGTTGCGCTCGGCGGGCCCTTTCGAGACTCGGTCGGCGATCTCGGTGATCTCGAGGTCGCGGGAGACGGGGGCCGCAACATGCGCCAGCTGGCCTCCGGCTTCGAGGCGTTCGAGGAAGTCTCGGAGATCGGTGTACATGGTTCGCCTCTTTCGGTTGCCGGAGAGCGGGGTGATCAGCCGGCGCCGGCCGGCTCGGGCCCGGGGGCCGCAACCGTCTGGAGAAGCTGCCCCACGAGATGCCCCTGGACGAGGAGCGTATAGAAGATGAAGCCGCCATACAGCAGCATGTAGGCGAGGTAGCCGAGACAGGGGATGATGTTGAGGATCGCTGTCAGAGGGCCGATCACCACGGCGGCCGCGATGCCCATGGCGATCAGGGCGGCCACGACCGTCAGGTAGCCGCTTGGATCGGCGGCGATCAGGCGGGCGAAGGCGCGCACATCGAAGCAGGCTGCGAAGCTTCCCCGGCGGACGTAGTTGGCGACCATGGCCGGAGAGACGAAGCTCAGGACGAGCCAGGCGACAAGAAAAAGGGCCAGGCCTGCGCCGCAAATGAGCAAGATGGCCGGAGTACGCTCGTTCAGCCGATGGGCGTCACTGGAGGTTACCAGGAGCCACAAGGCAGAGAAGAGCGGCAGGCAGAGCAGGCCCATCGCCGGCATGGTGAGCACAGCCTGGGCGAGGCCGAGTCGCGCGCCGTCGCGGAAAAAGCTACCAAGATCGTCCCAGGTGGGCAGCTCGCCATCCTCTCCCGCCGCCACGCGGCGCGCCACCTCAACCTCGTAGCCGACCGCGGCGAAACTCAAGATAGGCAAAATGCTGATGATGGCTCCGATGCCAGCTTTGGTGCTCCAGGCGGCGTCCTCGAAGGCGAAGCGGAAGGCTCTTCCGAGATTCATGGCTTTCTCCTCTAGAGCGCGTGCCCGCCGCAGCCCAGAGACCACTCCCGGCCGTCCCTGCGGATGAGCTCCGCCGCGCTGGGAGGGCCCCAGCACCCCGGCTCATACTCCTCGAGGGCCGGCGCCTTCGGCTTCTGCCAGCCCTCGACGATCGGATCGATCAGCGCCCATGCCAGCTCGATTGAGTCGGCGCGCGTAAAGAGGGAGGCGTCGCCGTTGAGCGCATCCAGCAGCAGCCGCTCGTAGGCTTCGGGGATGGCCCCGGGAGCGAAGTCGTCGGCGTAGTGAAACTCCATGTCGACCGTGCGCATGTCGGCGGCCGTGTCGGGGACCTTCACCTCAAAGCGGAGATGCATCCCTTCGTCCGGCTGCAGGCAGAAAGACAGGGCGTTGGGCGGGATCTGCATCCCCGGTCGCAGAGGAAACATGCTGTGGGGCACCGTCTTGAACTGGATGAAGATCTCCGTCGTCTTCGCCGCCAGGCACTTTCCGGAGCGAAGGTAGAACGGGACTCCATGCCAGCGCCAGTTGTCGATGTAGAACCGGATCGCGGCGTAGGTGGGCGTGCTGGAATCGCTTCTCACCCCGGGCTCCCGGCGATACCCCTGGTATTGCCCGCGCACCGTGTGCTGGGCAACAGCTTCGGCCGGGATCGGGCGGATCGCAGCCAAGACTTTGACCCGCTCGTTGCGCAGCGCCTCGGCGACGAACGACGCCGGCGGCTCCATGGCCATCAGAGAGAGAAGCTGCATGAGGTGGTTTTGAAACATGTCCCGCAGGATGCCGACGGAATCATAGAACTGGCCCCGGTGCTCAATCCCCACGGTCTCCGCCACCGTGATCTGCACGTGATCAATGTAGTTGCGGGTCCAGAGAGGCTCGAAGATGCTGTTGGCGAAGCGGAACACGAGAACGTTCTGGACGGTCTCTTTTCCCAGGTAGTGATCGATGCGGTAGACCTGCTCCTCGGCCAGTGTGCGATGCACGGCGGCGTTGAGGGCCCGGGCGGTGGCCAGGTCGCTGCCAAAGGGCTTCTCGATCACCACCCGACGCCACCCCGGCGATTGTTCCACCATCCCGGCCTCGCCCAGACCGCGAATGGCCGAGAGATACACCTGAGGAGGCGTGGCCAGGTAGTAGAGGCGGTTCGCCTGTCCACCGACCTGCGCCTCGCTTTTCCGCAGCCGTGAGTCGAGCCCGGCGAGCTCCTCGGGATTTGCTGGATCGCCCGTCTGATACCCGATCCCGACGGCGAACTCCGCCCAAGTCTTGCGCTCGGCCTCGCCGGCGCCCTGTGCCTCGGCGAGCTCGCCCCGGAACTCATCGTCACTCTTCGGCGTGCGTGAAAATCCCAGGAGGCGAAAACCTTCCGGGAGGCGTCGCTTGCGATAGAGGCTGAAGAGCGCGGGGACGAGCTTCCTGCGGACAAGATCGCCGGATGCGCCGAAGATGACGAGGGTTGTGGAATCGGCCATGGTTGCCTGACGGTCTGCGTCGGGCGATGATTGTAGCAGGTTCCGATGGAGGCCCGAGCCCGCCTGTTATAATGCCGCGCCATGAGCTCCCGGATCGGGTGGTTTTCCCTGGGAGGGGTCTTGGCGACGGGCTTGCTGGCCGGCCTCTACTTGCTCCCTCCCATTCGAGATCGCCTCGAGTGGCGCTTCGACGCCGCGGGAGGTATCGTGCGCGGGTGGCTTCACCCCGGGGACACGCTGCCGACTCCGATCGGGCACGCGTCGCCTCGCCTCACCCTCACCCCGGCCCCCACCCAGACTCCCCGGCCCACTCCGATCCTCACCTCCACGCCCACCCTCACCCCGACGCCCCTCCCCGAAGCCGTGGCCCTGCCAGCTCCCGAATGGGAGAGGCAAGATTGGAACAACTGCGGGCCGGCGACCCTGGCCCTGGGGCTGCGATTCTTCGGCTGGACAGGCGACCAGTTCGACATTTCGGATTTGCTCAAACCCGACCGTGGGGACAAGAACGTCAACGTCGAGGAGCTGGTCTACTACGTCCGGACCCGTGCGGGGTGGCTGAGCGCCGAGTATCGTGTCGGCGGCGACATCGACCTGCTCCGCCGATTGATCGCCGCCGGCTTCCCCGTCATCATCGAGAAAGGTTACACGATCGCCGAAGGCGGTGGAGGCTGGGCAGGGCACTACCTGTTGCTCACGGGCTACGACGATGCCGCCCAGGCCTTCATCGCGCAAGACACCAATGTCGGGCCCGACCAGCGCGTGGCGTACACAGTGCTGGACGACGGATGGAGGGCCTTCAACCGCGTCTACATCCTGATCTACCCCCCGGATGACCAGCCCACCATCGAGGCCCTCCTCGGATCCGACGCCGACCCCGACGTCAACCGCGAGCACGCGCTCGAGGCGGCCCGCGCGGAGATCGAAGCCAATTCCGAGGACGCCTACGCCTGGTCTAACCTTGGCACCAACCTGCTCTACTTCGACCGCTACGAGGAGGCGGCCGAGGCCTTCGACCAGGCTCTCTCCATCGGCCTGCCATGGCGGTTCACGCGCTACCAGTTCGGCCCCTACATCGCCTACTTCAATACGGCGCGCTATCAGGATGTGGTCGACCTGGCCGACGCCACCCTCTACCGCACCTCCAAGGCGGAGGAGTCGCTGCTCTGGCGCGGGTGGGCGCGCTTCCGGATGGGCGACACCTACGGCGCGATCGAAGACTTCCGTTCGGCGCTGACCATCAACCCCAACTATCTCGATGCACAGTA
>DATEAV010000105.1:0-2578 GCA_035288185.1 Anaerolineales bacterium
AATTCTGGCACCGTCGTTACCAGCATCAAGCCAGCTGGACGGCGTCGCTGCGCGCGCACGCGTATGAGGCGACGGGCCTCTCGCGCTCGCAGCGGATCCTCGAGGTGGGATCCGGCACCGGCGTCATCACCGCCGAGCTTCGATCACAGACCACCGGCCACGTCGTGGGCGTCGACATCGATACGGCTTCTGCGATGTTCTCGGCACAAGTGAGCCCGGGTCCGCGATACGCAGCGGCCGATGGCAGGCACCTGCCCTTTGACGCCGGCCGCTTCGACACCGTCGCGGCACACTTCCTTCTCTTGTGGGTGCGAGATCCCCTTTCCCTTCTCAAGGAAAGCTTCCGGGTCGTCTGTCCTGGGGGTTGGGTTCTGTGTCTCGCCGAGCCAGATTACGGCGGGCGGCTGGACTATCCGCCGTCGGTGGCGAATCTTGGCCGTCTGCAGACCTATGCGCTTCAGGCGCAGGGCGCGGACCCTTTCGTCGGCCGCAGGCTTCGGTCCTTGCTCCTCGAGGCCGGCTTCAGGGACGTGACGGCAGGCGTCATCGGGGCAACGTGGACGAACGACCTCAACGGGGATGCGGTCCGCTCTGAGCAGGAGACCTTCGAGGCCGATCTCAGGGGACTCGCCACGGGCGAGGAGATGGACCGGTGGCGTGAGGCCGATCTCGAGGCCCGCCAGCGTGGCAGCCGAATCCTCTTCGTCCCCACCTTCTATGCATTTGGGCGCAAGCCTCCAACTTGAGGGCCAAGTTCCATGAATGAGACGCAAGCGGAAACCGGGGGGGAGCAGGTGAAGAATGAGACCCGGCTCGGCGGTTGGGTCAAGATGCTGTACGGACTGGGGGAATTCATGCCGTCGATCGGCGTCGGGACCGTGATCCCGTTCTACTTCCTCTTCTTCCTCACCGACGTCGCCGGCATTCGACCGGGGATCGCGGGGACGCTGCTCCTGATCGTTCGCCTCTGGGATGGGTTGAACGATCCATTGATCGGCGCGCTATCCGATCGGACGCGGAGCCGCTTCGGCCGCCGGCGCCCCTACATTCTCAGTGGCCTGCTGCCGATGGCCTTCTTCTACGCCCTGCTCTGGTGGGTGCCACCGATCGCCTCCGCCGGCGGCCGGGCGATCTACTACCTCCTGATCTACTTCCTCTTCGATCTCTTCTACACGCTGGTCGTCGGACCCTACACAGCCCTCACGCCGGAGCTCTCGCTCGATAGCGACGAGCGCACCTCGATCGTCGCCTACCGGATGGGGGTCTCGATCGTCGTGGGGTTGGCTGCCGCAATCGCCCTCCCGTTCGTGTTCGACGCTGCGCCGTCGATGCAAGCCGGGTTTGCCCGGGCAGGAATCGGCCTCGCCGTCCTCAGCCTGTTCCCGTATCTCGCCATCGTCGCACTCATCCGAGAACGTCCGGAGTTCCAGTCGCGCAAGGCGTTGGGTCTGCGAGCCTCGATTCTGTCGGTCCTGCGTAACCGCCCTTTCTGGGTCGCGCTCATCGTCGGCTGGATCGCCTGGCTGGCGATCGGCGTGGTTGAGGCTGTCTTCGCCTACTACGTGATCTACTGGGCCGGCATCCCCGAAGAGGACTCCGCCATCCTCCTGGCCACGATCCTGGCCAGCGCCACGCTCTTCCTCCCGGGGGTGAATTGGCTGGCCACGCGCCTCGAAAAGAAGTGGGCGTTCGTCCTCTGCACCCTCACCTGGGCCGCTGTCCACGTGGCGCTGTGGTGGATTCCCCGGCAGGCTCCCACACCGGTCTACATCATTGCTTTTCTGGCGGGGCTAGGCGTCGCTTCGGCCCATGTCTTGCCGGCTGCGATGGGAGCGGACGTCTTGGAATCGGTCGAGGTCCAAAGCGGTGGACGGCAAGAGGGCATCTATGGAGGTGTCTCCGGGTTCATCCAGAAGCTCGGCACATCGATGGCGCTGCTGAGCATCGGCTGGATTCTGGAGCTGACGGGCTACGTGCCGGGAGCGGCTGTGCAAAGAGAGTCAGCCCTCACGGGCATCCGGCTCCTAGTCTCGTGGATCCCGGCCGGCCTGCTGGTCGCCTCGATCGCCGCCGCGGCTGCGTTCCCGATCACCCGCGCCGTCCATCGCCAGCTGTCGCTCGAAGCCCGCCGGCGCCGGGAGGCGCAGGCGTAGGGCGCTCGTCGATCTAGGCCCTCCGGGAATTTCACGCGAACATAGGCTCAGTCATTGCGACGATGTTTCCCAGATCGCGCGTAGGGGCGAGCCCGGCGGTCGAAGACCCAGCACCCACCTGCACCGCACCTGCTGTGCGCTGCAGGTGCAGGTGTGCGGTCTGGGCAGGTGTCCCGAGTGATCTTCTCGGGGCTCGCCCCTACGGTTTCCACGGAGGGAAGCAGCGGAGGAAACGCGCCCCGCGGAGAGGTCTCCTGAATCGCGCGTAGGGGCGGGTCTGAGACCCGCCCCTACGATGTAAACGGAGAGAATCCCCCGTGGGAAGGCGTCCTCCGTCGGAGGGTGACGTCGACGTAGTGGCCGCGTTGAGGTCTCTGACGAATTGAAGGTCACTCATCCAATCGCGAGTCGGGGCGAGGCATGCC
>DATEAV010000106.1:0-28016 GCA_035288185.1 Anaerolineales bacterium
GTGGATGAGCTATGGGGACCGAGGCCTATCTCCCACTGACGCGCACAGATCTGACCGAACAGACTTACCAGGTGCTGAAGGATCGCATCCTCGAGCGCCAGCTCCTCCCCGGGGAGCGCATCTCGGTGGACGACGTGGCGCGGGGCCTGGGCGTGAGCCGGACGCCGGTGACGGATGCGCTCAAACGGCTGGCGAGCGAAGGCCTGGTGGAGATCATCCCCCGACGCGGCACGTTCGTCAGCGGCCTGACGGCCCATGAAGTGCAGGAATGGTTTGACATCCGCCTGATGATCGAGCTCTATGCCGCCGAATGCCTGCTGTCGCGCGAAGAGCTGGATGCGTTCCTGGCAAGGGTCACAGTCCCGATCGAAGAAATGCGTCGCTCGGTAAACCAAAATGGCTACAACGACTACATGGCCTTTATGGATGCCGACCGCGATTTCCACCTCACCCTCGTAAGCAGCGCGGGCAACGAACACCTCACCCGCATCTACACCAATCTCAACGTCCATATCCAGGTGGCCCGGGCGCACCATCTCGATAGCGTCGAGAACGCCCAGCAGGCTCAGCAAGAACACGACGCCATCTTTAGGGCTTTTCAAAGCCGGGACCCCGATGAGATCCGGCGGGCGCTGCAGGTGCACATCGGAAACGTGAAATCCCGCATCCTTGAGGTCCTCGGCGCGCGGGGAGGACGGCTGTGACGGGAATGCCGGCGGCGGGCGATCCCGCCGGCCCGCTTCTCGATGTGCTGGCGAGCTTCCGCCTCGACGGCCGGGCCGCCATGGTGACCGGAGCCGGGCGCGGTCTGGGGCGAGCCGTGGCGTTGGCCCTCCTGGGGGCAGGGGCGAGCCTGGCCATCCTGGACGTCAATCGGGATGACGTCGAGGGCGTGGCGGGCGAGGCCCGCGCCCACGGCGGCCGGGCGCTGCCGATGGTCGTCGACGTCACTGACGGATCTCAGGTGAGGCAGGCCGTCGAGCGGAGCGTGGCCGAATTGGGCGGCCTGCATATCCTGGTCAACAACGCCGGGGTGACGAGTGGCTCGCCCTTTGAGGATCTGGCGGAAGAGGATTGGGACCGGGTGGTGGACGTCAACCTCAAGGGAGTCTACCGATGCTCCCAAGCTTGCGCCAAGGCCTGGATCGGGGCGGGGCAGGGCGGCACGATCATCAACATCGCCTCGATCTCCGGCCTGGTGGGCAACCGTGGCGGGAACAACAGCCACTACTGCGCCACCAAGGGCGGTGTGATCGCTCTCACCCGCTCGCTGGCGGTGGAGTGGGCGCGGCGAGGGATCCGGGTGAACGCGATCGCACCGGGTTACTTCGTGACGCCGATGACCGACCGGCTCAAGCAGCGGGATCCGGCGTTCTATCAGGAGCTGATCGAGCGCGTCCCGTTGGGACGTTTCGGGCGAGGCGTGGATCTGGCCGGGGCCGTGGTGTTTCTGGCCAGCGAGGCGTCGGCCTACATCTCGGGGGAGATCCTGGTGGTCGATGGCGCCTACACGGCGTGGTGAGGAGGCCTGGGAATGAGCCAACCCGCACTGCCCGATCCGATGGAGGCCGGGCTCGCCGCCCCCGGAGCGGGCCAGTGGTCCACCTGGCGCAGGTTCCTCGGGCAGGGCGCGATCTGGGCGGTCCTGCTCGTCCTGGTCGTGGTTTCCACCGTGGTCTCGCCGGTGTTCCTGACCACGCGCAACATCTCGACCCTTCTCAAACAGGCAGCCGCGCTCGGGATCGTGTCGGTGGGCCAGACCCTGGCGATCCTGACGGGTGGGATCGATCTCTCGGTGGCGTCGGTCATGGCCTTGATGTCCGTCGTGGCGGCCAGCCTGATGAAAGGGCAAGACATTCTGTTCCTCCCCGTCACTCTGTACTGTCTGGCGATTGCGACGGCCATCGGGCTCGTGAACGGTCTGCTGGTCACCAAGTTGAAGATCCCGGCCTTTATCGCCACGCTGGGCATGATCCTGGTCGTGCAGGGGATCCGCTTCGTCTACACTGGCGGCAGCCCGCGTGGCTCGATCCCGGCGATACTCCGCTTCATCGGCGGGGGCATGGTCGGCCCGGTCCCGGCGTCGGTGATACTGTGGGCGATCGTCGTCGTCGTGTTTGTCATCCTGATGCGGCGAACCACCTTTGGGCGTCGGGTGTACGCGGTGGGTGGGAATCGGACCGCAGCCCATCTGTCCGGGGTAAACGTCAATGGCGTCATCATCGCCGCTTACACCTTGTGCAGCTTCTTGGCAGGCGTGGCCGGGCTGGTATTCACGGGATACAACGGATTTGCTGACAACTGGTTGGGTCGGGGGTTCGAGCTGAACTCGATCGCCGCCGTGGTTGTCGGGGGGACCCTGTTTGAGGGCGGCCGGGGCGGGGTGGTGGGCACGGTCGCCGGCGTTCTGATCATCACCATTCTATTCAATCTCGTGCTGCTCCTCGGGTTGGATGAGGAGTATCAGCGGATCGTCAAGGGCGTGGCGATCATCCTGGCGGTAGCGATGTACGCCCGAATTCGGACTCGGCGATAGGTGACGATGTTGTGAGTCAACCGGGGAGGGGAAGATCCCCTGGGGAAGGAGGTGAATACGACGAAGAAGAGCAAGACGCGTTCGGAAGCCTGAATACCCGTAGTCTGAGATCTTCGGCGAATCCCTAAGGAGGACGAAAACGATGTCCAGCCGAACGAGCAAGAAACCGTGGGTGTTGTCCTTCCTGGTGCTGGCGAGCCTGGTGCTAGCCGCCTGCGGTGGCGGTGGACAGGCCGGGCCGATCGAGGTGACCGTCGGCGCCGATGGAATGGTTGACACCTCCGCACTGGCCCAGGACCCGCCCTACACGGTGTGCTTCAGCAATGCTTCCGTGTCGAACTCATGGCGAGTCATGATGAATGCCCATGTGGATTGGGCGATCGAGGAAGCGACCGCGGCCGGCGAGATCGAGGAATACCTGTACGCTGACGCCAATGACGATCCGGCCAAGCAGATCAGCGATGTCGAGGACCTGCTCACCCGCGGTTGCGACGTTCTGATCCTGAGCGCGGCGGCCTCGGATGTCGTCGATCCGGCCGCGCAGGCCGCCATGGAAGCCGGCGTCCCGGTCGTCACGCTGGACCGCGATGTCGCCGACCCGGCGCACCGTGTCTCCTACGTCCAGGGCGACAACTGCCTGATGGGCACGAACCAGGCCACGTGGCTGGTTGAGCAGCTTGGCGGCGAGGGCAGGATCGTCGAGCTGTCCGGCGCCGCCGGGGCGAGCCCGGCCGAAGAGCGCCTGCGCTGCGCCAACGAGGTCTTTGCTCAATACCCGGGAATCGAAATCCTGGCCCAGGCATACACGGGCTGGTCCCCGACCGAGGGCCAGAACATCATGGCCAACTGGATCACGCTGTACCCCGAGATCGACGGCATTTGGTCGGATGCCGGACTGCAGGGCTCGGGCGCGGTCGAGGCCTATCTGGTCGCCGGCCTGCCGGTCCCGCCGATCACCGGCGAGGACTTCCAGCGCTTCCTGCGCCAGTGGGTGGAGAACGACCTGTCGATCTACACCTACAGCTTCTCGACCCGACAGGGTTACGAGGCCGTCCAGGTGGCTCTCGACATCCTGCATGGCACATCTGTCCCAACCGAACTGCGGGTGCCGGGGCTGGAGATCACCAGCGCCAACCTGATGGAGATCTTCAACCCGGATCTGCCGGATGAGGCGATCGTCGACGCGATGCCCGAAGTCCTGCAGGCGATGTACCCCGAGGCCTTCCAGTAGGCCGAACCAGTCGCCGGGTTGATCGCGCACCCGGCAAACCTGTCGGCCGAGGGGCTTGCCCCTCGGCCGACAGGGAGAGGGCCATCCCCTGGACAGACGGCTGAGGTGAGCATGACCGAGAGCCTGGTCGAGATGCGCAACATCACCATGACCTTCCCAGGCGTGGTGGCCCTCGATGACGTCACCCTGGAGAGCCGCGCCGGCGAGGTGCACGCTGTCGTCGGCGAGAACGGCGCCGGGAAATCCACGCTGATGAAGATCCTGGCCGGCGTCTACCAGCCCGATCGCGGCGAGATCCTCCTGCGCGGCCAGCCAGTGCGGATCTCCAGCCCGCATGAAGCCCAACGGCTGGGGATCAGCATCATCTACCAGGAACTCAACCTCCTGCCCGACCTGACCGTCGCCGAGAACGTCTTCTTGGGCCGCGAACCTCGCGGGGCGTTCGGCCTGATCGACGCCAGCACGCTCGAGGACGAGGCCCGCCAGGTGCTGCGACGCCTGGGCGTCGAGATCGACCCACGCGCGCGGCTTGGCCGGCTGAGCGTCGCTCAGCAGCAAATGGTGGAGATCGCCAAGGCACTCTCATTGAACGCCCAAATCGTCATCATGGATGAACCCTCCGCCGCCCTTGGAGGGAAGGATCTTGACCGGTTGTTCGAGGTCATCGCCGCGTTGAAGAAGAACAACGTAGCGGTGATCTATATCTCCCACCGCCTGGCGGAAGTCTTCCAGATAGCTGACCGGGTAACGGTCTTCAAGGACGGCCAGGTGGTTGGTACCTTCAAGGTGAGCGAAATCGACCGGCCGTCGCTCGTGCGGATGATGATCGGCCGGACTCTTTCGGAGACGTTTCCTCCGCGCGGCAAGGGTTACGGCGAGGAGGTGTTGCGGGTCGAGGGTCTGTGCTGTGGCGAGCGGCTGAAGGACGTCAGCCTGCGGGTCCATCGCGGCGAGATCGTGGGGCTGGCCGGCCTTGTGGGAGCGGGCCGGACGGAGCTGGCCGAGGCGATCTTCGGCGCCCGGTCGATCGACGGCGGGAGCGTGTGGATCATGGGGGAGGAAGTTCGGGTGGGAAGCCCGCGGCTGGCGCGGCGCCACAAGCTCGCTTTCCTCACCGAGGACCGCAACAAGGGAGGGCTGGTCTTGGGGCTTTCGGTTCGCGAGAATGCGGCCCTCCCCAGCCTGGATCGACGAGAGCGCTGGGGCTTTGTCGATCGCAAGGCGGAGGACGGGGCCGTGGGTGCAATCGTCCGTGAGCTGAGGATCCGGACGCCAAGCCTCGCCCAGGAAGTGGAGTACCTGAGCGGCGGGACCCGGCAGAAGGTGGTCCTGGCCAAATGGCTGATCAGCTTGCCGGAGCTCTTGATCTTCGATGAGCCGACGCGAGGGATCGATGTGGGGGCCAAGGCCGAGATCTGGCAGCTGATGCGCCAGCTGGCCGAGGCGGGCAAAGGGATCCTGATGATTTCCTCCGAGCTGCCTGAGATCGTCGGGATGAGCGATCGCATCCTCGTGATGCACCGTGGCTGCATCGTGGGCGAGCTGCCCGGCGAGACGGCGACGGAGGAGAAGGTCATGATGCTGGCGACCTACGGGGAAACCCATGGCGAGTGAAAGCGTACGACGGTCACGTTTGCGCAGCTGGTGGCAACGGCTCTGGGACGAGGAACGAGAGCTCCTGACCATCTACGCCATCCTGGGCGCCCTGTTCCTCATCGGCATGATCTTCCTGCCGACGTTTCGCAGCCCGCGGAACCTATTCAATGTGCTGCGCCAGGCCGTCGCCCTGGGACTGGTCAGCGTTGGCCAAACCCTGGCAGTCCTGGTCGGGGGCATCGACCTCTCGGTCGGCTCGACGATCAGCCTGGTGGGCGTCTACACGACCGGCCTGATGGCCCAGTACTCCGGCCTGGGCGCTGTCAGCCTGATCGTTCTGGGCATGATCGCCATTGCCCTCATCATCGGCTTGGTGAACTCCTTCGTCATCACGCGCTTGCGTGTGGCTCCCTTCATTGCGACGATGGGCGTCGGCGCGATCATCCAGGGGTTCGTCCTGCTCTACGCCAAACGTCCGGGCGGCGCCATCGCACCTGGCTGGGACTACTTTGCCGAGGGCATGATCGGGCCGGTCCCCTTCCCGGTGATCTTCCTGCTGCTACTCGTTGCCCTGGCCTACTTGTTCCTCCGAAAGACCGCGGCCGGGCGGCATGTAGCCGCCACAGGGGGCAGTGAGATCATCGCCCGCCTGTCGGGAATCCAGACCGGCCGGGTGACCGCCTATGCCTTCATGATCTCCGCCTTCACCGCCGCGCTGACCGGGCTGTATCTGACAAGCCGCATGGGCGCCGGAGACCCGCTGATGGGCGGCCTGAATTACGAGCGGTACGACCTGGACTCGGTCACGGCGGTCCTCCTGGGCGGGACGCGGCTTGGCGGTGGCAAGGGAGGGGTGGTTGGGACGCTGGCGGGCGTCCTGCTCGTCTCCGTCCTGAACAACCTGTTCAATCTGGCCGGTATCAATCCGTACATCCAGTGGATTGTCAAAGGTGTGATCGTCGTGTCCGCCGTGGCGATCTACGCCAGCCGCAGGTCGGGTGAAACCAAGTGAGGCAGGCAGGGGATCGGAACGGGCTCGCTTACGCCCCCAACATCAGCTGGCTCCTGCCCGACCTGCCCTTCCCTCAACGCCCAAGCGCCCTGGCTGAAGCCGGGTTTGAGGCGCTCGAGTTTGGGTTTCCTTCGCAGGCCGACATACCCGCCCTGGAGGCCGCGCGCCAGGAGTGGGGACTCGAGATCGTCCTCTTTAACCAGGATGTGCCTGCCTGGGATGAGGCCAACCGCGGCTACCTTGTGGATCGCCGGCGCCAGGCAGACTTCCAGCGGACACTGGACGAGGCCCTGGAGATCGCCAGGCGGCTCTCGGCCTTGAAGATCATGTTGCCCGCCGGCGTGGAGATCGCGGGCCTCGGGCGTCCGGCGCAGCGGGAGTGCATGCTCAGCCGCCTCGTCGAGGCCGCTCCCCTGGCGGCGAGCGCCGGCGTGGTGCTGACGATCGAGGCGCTCAATCCGTTCGATAACCCCGGCTACTTCCTCACTTCCTCGCGCGAGGCGCTCGAAATCGTCCGGCAGGTGAACCACCCCAACGTCCGATTTCAGTTCGATTCCTATCACCTTCAGCGGCTCGAGGGGCATCTCGTCGAAACCCTGAGGACCAATGCCGAATGGATCGGCCACATTCAATTCGCGGATGAGCCCGGACGCCACGAGCCCGGGACCGGTGAGATCGATTTTGGGAGCCTGGTCCGGGCGGCCACGGACGCAGGCTATCAGGGATACATCGGATTGGAGTACACGCCCCTGGTGGGCGGGAGCGAGACCTTGGACTGGGTCCCCCGCAAGATGCGCCGTCTGTCCGGGAAGGGCGGTCTTTCGGTCCACACCCCAGAGGAGAAGCCGAAATGAGTCGGATGCTCAAGGCCCCGGGCGGGACGGGGCATGCGGTTGTGTTGAAAGCCGGAGATCAGACCCGATGGCTCGGGTTGGAGATCCTGAGATTGAGCCCCGGGGAGAGCTGGAAGGGCACGCTGGCGGAAGAGGAGGCGGCGTTCATCATCCTCAGCGGACGCTGCAGCTTGCGCATTGTGGCGAATGAGTCGGTCACCTGGGACGGGCTGGGTGGCCGCGCCGATATCTTCGCCGCTCCGGCGACCGCCGTCTACGTCCCGCGCCGAGCGCAGGTGGAGGTGCGGGCCGAGACGAAAGTGGAGGTGGCGATCGCGAAGGCGCCATGCTCGGTCGATCTGCCGCCAAAGCTCGTGTCTCCGGCGGAGGTTAGGATCGTCTCGGCGGGGACGGCCAATTGGCGGCGCGATGTCCGCCTGGTGATCCCGCCCGGCTCACCCATCAGCAGCCGTCTGATCGTTGGAGAGACGATCAATCCTCCCGGCAACTGGTCCGGGATCCCGCCCCACAAACACGACGTGATCAATGAGAAGGAGAACGTCCTGGAGGAATTCTATCTCTTCAAGGCCCGGCCGGCCGACGGGTACGGCGTGCAGGTTCTCAATGATGACGGCAAGGACACGGCCCACGTGATCGGCGAGGGCGACGTCGCTGTCCTGACGAACGGCTACCACCCGACGGCCGCCGCCCCCGGCGTCACCATCGCCTATCTGTGGGTGCTGTCCGGGGACAGCAAGGCCTACGATATCACCATCGATCCGCGCTTCGCCTGGGTGGGCCCGGCGGAGGCCGTGCTGAGAGAGATGAAGAGCTAGTGGACGGAAAGCCGATGCCGAAGGCCCACCGCTGAAGGCTGAGAGCTGAAAGCTGAGCCCAGGAACCAACAGAGGATTACCGGTCAGGAGCCCTCGATGCTGAAACGCCCTCCGTTCGGGATCATCCCGGCGATGGTTACCCCGCTGACCGCCGACGACGCGATCAACGAGCGCGCCCTGCGCCGGCTGGCCAACCATCTCATCGATGGCGGATGCCACGCGCTCTTCGCCATTGGGAGCCAGGGCGAGTTTTGGGCCTTCTCGGCGGAGGAAAAGCAGCGTGTCTGGGAGATCGTCGTCGCAGAGGCTCGCGGGCGGGTGCCCGTCTACGCCGGGACGGCGGCCGTGACCACCCGCGAGGCCATCGCCCTCACGCGGCTGGCGGAGAAGGCCGGAGCCGATGCGGTCTCGGTCCTCACGCCGTACTTCATCTCGCCCAACGACAATGAGCTTTTCGATCACTACAAGGCGATCGCCGAATCCACGACCCTGCCGGTGCTCCTCTACAGCAACCCGGCCCGGACCGGCGTGCGGCTCTCGACGAGCCTGGTGGCCAGGCTGGCCGAGGTGCCCAACATCGTCGGGATCAAGGATTCGACCGGCGACCTGGAACTGGCGGCGGAGTACATCCGCACAGCTCCCGAGAAGTTTTCGGTCCTGATGGGACGCGATACGTTGATCTACGCCGGCCTGCTCTACGGGGCCAAGGGCGCCATCGCCGCCACGGCCAACGTGAAGCCTCGCCTGGTTGCCGATATCTACGACAAGTTCCTGGCCGGGGATCTCGAGGGGGCGCGGCGGGCCCAACGGGCGCTTGCGCCGCTGCGGCTGGCATTCTCCTGGGGCACCTTCCCGGTCGTCATCAAGGAAGCGCTCGATTTGATGGGCATGGAGGGCGGCCCCTCTCGCTCCCCGGTCGGCCCCCTCACCGGCGAGCAGCGCGAGAGATTGAAGGGCGTCTTGGTGGATATGGGCGTGGTGTGAGGCGAATCGGAGGAGCAGACCCATGGATGGGATGATGAAGGCGGTTCGGAAGCTGCGTCCGGCGCCGGGATTCGAGCTCGCCGAGGTGGCGATCCCCCGGATCGCGGCGGATGAGGTGCTGGTCCGCGTCGAAGCGACGGCGCTGTGCGGATCCGACATCCACTTCTACAACTGGGACGACTACGCCCAGAAGCGGATCCAGCCGCCGCTCACGCTGGGGCACGAATTCTGCGGCGAGATCGTCGAAGTCGGCAGCGGGGTGACCGACTTCGCGGCGGGCGAGTATGTCACAGCCGATAGCCACATCGTTTGCGGCAAGTGCGACGTGTGCCGGATGGGGCTGCAGCATATCTGCCAGAACCTGAAGATCTTCGGCAACGATGTGGAGGGGTCTTTCGCCCAGTTCGTCGCCGTACCCCAGACCTCCCTCTGGCGGCTGACGCGCGAGATTCCCCCGGAAGTGGGCGCGGTCATGGAGCCCCTGGGCGGCGCGACCCAAGCTGTGCTCATCGAGCCGGTGACGGCCAAGTCGGTGGTCATCTTCGGCGATGGGCCGATCGCCCTCTTCGGCGCCGGGGTGGCGGCTGCGGCCGGGGCGAGGAAGATCTACCTGGTTGGCATGGTGCCCTCACGCCTGGAAATCGCCCGCAAGATGGGCGCCCACCTCACTTTCGACATCAATGAGCCGGTCGATCCGGTGAAGTCGATCCTGGAAGACACTCACGGCATCGGCGCCGACGTCGTCGTGGAGATGGCCGGGGCGCCGCAGTCGATGAAAAGCGCCTTCGAGGTCGTGCGCAAGGGCGGGCGGGTGACGACCTTCGGGCTCACCCCCCGGCCGATCGAGTTTGACATCAACTTCGCCGTGACACTGCGGCAGGTGACCGTGCGTGGCGTGGCCGGCAGGCACATGTGGGATACGTGGAAGCTGGTCGACGGCCTGCTCGCCTCCGGCAAGCTCGACCCGCGGCCCGTGATTACCCACCGGATCCCCCTGGAAGACTTCGACACGGGCTTCAAACTGATGACCACCGGCCCGCGCGACACCGGCAAGGTTGTGATGTTTCCCCATGCAATGCCAGGGTAGCGGATGGGCGCTCCCCGGACCTCATGCAGGAGAGATCAACATGAGCGGCGATGGAAAAGAGAAGATCAATTACGAAGAGATCAAGATCGTCGGGGACGGCCGGGGAACGATGCAGGGCGACTACCTGCTCAACAAAGACCGCCCGATGGATCGCATCCGCTGGCTCCTGGAGTGCTTCCCGGAGTGGGGCCAGTTCCTGAACCGGGAGATCGAAGAGACCCAGGTCCCCGAGGGCAATTTCGCTCTGTGGTGGACGGGCGGGATGGGCTTCGTGCTCAAATCGCCAGGCGGGGCGGTGCTCCTGGTGGACAACTACGCCGGCCCGGCGCACTACACCGAGTATGAGTATTGCGGCGTCTGCCGGACGAGCGGCTCGCCGACGATCGACTGGCTGCGGCTGAATCCTCAGGTGATCGATATCTTCGGCTTCAAGACGCTCGACGGGGTCTTCTGCTCCCACCAGCACGCCGATCACACCGATATCTACACCCTCAAAGCCGCGACGCAGACGACGAAGGCGCTCTTCTACGGGCCGATGTCGACGGTGGAGCGCATGCGCGTCTTCCAGGTGCCGGAGGATCGCATACGCGTCTGCGAGGCGGGGCAATCGTACAAGATCAAGGACGTCGAGATCGAGGTCCTTCCGAACTTCGACCGGATCGCCACCATGACGGGCGGGCCTGGCGTCAAGGTGGGCCCCGGCGTGCGCCGTCCCTACAACGACGTGGCTGTCACCTTCCTCTTCAAGATCGGCGGGCACAATCTGTGCCATCTGGCCGACAGCCTGTTCCAGAACGCCTATATCCTTTTCAGAGAATACAACGTCGACGTCCTGACCTTCAACATCGGCTACAACGCCCCAGGCGCGACCGACAAGATGACTCCCTATGACGCCGTCCGCCTGGGAGAGGCCGTCGGAGCCAAGCTCCTGCTGCCGATGCATTGGGACAACTGGGGGAATACCGGCGTCGATCCGCAGGAGGTCGTCACCATCGCCCAGTGGCACACGCCGAACATGAAGATCGTCATCCCCCAGTGGGGTGTGAAATGGCTGTATCCGGCCGAGGAGAACATCGGCAAGATGAAGTACAACGATTGGCGCGAGCGGTATCGGCCGGACTACTCCTGGGAATACGGGGAGCCGGCAAAGAAAGCCGCGCTCGAGCGCGGCGAGTTTATCCCCTACTAAGGGAGGAGAAGACCTGACAGGTCCCCAGACCTTTCAGGTCTAGGTTTGACGGAGGAATGATGCAGCGCGTGGGGTTTGTCGGGCTGGGCCTGATGGGAGCGCCGATGGCGGAGAACATCGCCCGCGGCGGTTTCCCGTTGACGGTGTTCAACCGCACCGCCTCCAAGGCGAGATCGCTCGAGGCGTTGGGCGCGAAGGTGGCAAGCTCGCCCACGGAAGTTGCCGGGGCCAGCCAGGTGGTCATCACGATGCTCGCCGACGCGTCGGCCGTGGAAGCAGTCCTCATGGGCGCCGACGGCCTGCTGGCCGGAGGGCGGCCCGGGATGGTGCTCATTGATATGAGCACGGTGAGCCCCGCGCAGAGCCGGCGGATCGCCTCGGAAGTGGCGGGGCATGGTTGGATGACGCTGGATGCCCCCGTCTTCGGGAGCACGGGCCCGGCCAAGGAGGGCACGCTCGGCATCCTGGTGGGCGGGGAAAAGGACGTATTCGAGGCTCATCGCGAAATCCTGAGCAAGATGGGGAAGCACCTCTACTACTTCGGGCCCAACGGGAGCGGGGCGACCGCGAAGCTTTGCTTCAATCTGATGGTCGCGGCACAAGTGGCCGGCTTGGCTGAAGCCATGGCCCTGGGCGCCAAGAGCGGGCTCGACCTCGACCTGCTCGGCCAGGCCGTCCTGGCCAGCCCGGTGGCATCGACACTGGTGCAACGCAAAGTGCCGTTGATCGTGGGGCGAGATTTCGCCGCCGCCTTTCCCCTCAAGCACATGCACAAGGACCTGGGCCTGATGATCGACACCGGTCACGAACTCGGCGTTCCTCTGCCGGTGACCGGAGAGGTGCACGAGCTCTTCACCGCCGCCAAAGCCTGCGGCCACGGCGACCAGGACTTCGCCGCCGTGTTCCTGCAGCTTCTGCAAATGGCCGGCCTCTCTACGAACCCGGGATAGTTCGGCCCCGGTGGGAGGATTGCCTATGAAGGACACTCAATACTTCGCCCCCGAGACGCTGAACGATGCGCTCAAGCTGCTCGGGAAGTATGAGAAGGGGATCAGCGTGCTGGCGGGGGGCACCGATCTGGTTCGCAACATGAACCTGGAATTCAGGATCCCCTCGAACGTGCTCTGGATCGGCCATCTGGGCCTCGACTACGTCCGGAGCACGGAAGGGCTGATCCATATTGGAGGCGCCACCCGCATGCAGACGGCGGGGGCCTCGAAGCTGCTAGAACGCAAGGCGACCGCCTTGTGGCAGGCGGCGAGCAAACTGGCCAGCCCGCCGGTCCGGTCGCTGGCGACGATTGGGGGAAACGTCTGCAACGCTTCGCCCGCGGCCGACACTGCCATCGCCTTGCTGGCACTCGGGGCGGAGGTGGTGCTCGTGAGCCGCAGGGGAAGGAGGACCGTGCCGCTGGCGCGCTTCTTCCTCGGCCCGGGGAAGACTGTGCGCAGGCCTGATGAGCTGCTCCTCGAGATCCTGGTGAAGCCCACCGGCAAGGGCGAGGGGTCGGCTTACGCCAAGGTCGGGCGACGGCAGGCGCTCACCCTGGCCGTCCTCAACGCGGCGGCGCGGGTGAAGGTGGATGCGAAGGGAAAGTGCGTTTCGGCGACCATCGCCGTCGGCGCCGCGGCCCCCATCCCGGTCCACGCGGTCAAAGCAGAGGCGGCCCTGGTGGGCCTGCCTTTCACCGAGGACAACCTTCTCAAGGCGGCCGAGAGGGCCGTGACCGAGACCAAGCCTATCGACGACGTTCACGGGACGGCCTGGTATCGCCGCAAGCTCACCCGCGTGCTGGTAGCCCGCTGCCTGCGCCAGGCTGGCGGCCTGCCAGAGAAGGCGGAGTAGGACCATGGCCAAGACGACGATCACCTTCAAGTTGAACGGAAAGCGGGTGCAGGTGGAGGCTCCGGTGACAACGAACCTGCTCAGCCTGCTTCGCGAGCACCTGCAAGTGACTGGGCCGAAGTTTGGCTGCGAGCAGGGGAACTGCGGGGCCTGCACCGTGCTGCTCGACGGCGAGCCCGTGAATTCGTGCCTGGTGCTGGCGCCCACCGTCGAAGGTCGCGAGGTGACGACGGTCGAGGGAATCGGGACGCCGGAGAAGCCCCACCCCATTCAGGCGGCGTTCCATGACCGTTACGGCGCTCAGTGCGGGTTTTGCACGCCGGGGATGGTCGTATCGGCCTATGCGCTCCTGCGGAAGAACCCCCACCCCAGCCGCGAGGACGTGGTGAACGCCATCGTCGGCAACGTCTGCCGCTGCACCGGATACAACAAGATCGTCGAATCCGTGCTGGCTGCAGCCGAGAAGATGCGGTAGAGGGAGGAAAGGTCCATGGCAGAAACCCAGTATGTTGGAAAGCGCCTCCCTCGTTACGACGGGATGCAGCACGCCACGGGGAAGACTCGCTACGTGGGCGACATCCAGCTCCCGGGGATGCTCCACGTTCAAGCCTGGCGTTCGCCCGTGTCCTCGGCGGTGATCAAGAGCATCGATGTCAGCCGGGCGCGGAGGCTTCCCGGCGTGGTCGCCGTGATCACCGGGGCCGAGGTGCCGGTGAACGTCTACGGGGGCGAGCAGCCGGTTCTGGCGGACAAAGAGATCCGCTACCTCGGTCAGGAAGTGGCGGCGGTGGCCGCCGAAGATCTGGAGACGGCGCGGGAGGCGGTGCGCCGTATTAAAGTGGAGCTGGAGGAGCGCGAGCCGGTGCTCGATCCGCTCAAGGCGATGGAGCCTGGAGCGCGCAAGATGCGGCCAGAAGGAAATCTGCTCCTGTTTGGTGACAAGGATCACGTCCAGATTCGGAAGGGCGACGTGGAATCGGCCTTGGCCAAGGCCGACCATATCGTGGAGAGCTACTTCCGCACGGCGGCCCAGGAGCACTCGCCGATCGAGACTCAGGCCTCGATCGCCACCACCGACGCCATGGGGCGCACCCATATTCACACGGTCACTCAGGCCGTCTTCTTCAACCAGGGGACGATCGCCGCGATCCTGGGCCGGCCGCAGGCAGCCGTGCACATGATCGGGGGAATCCTCGGTGGAGGCTTCGGTTCGAAGAACGATCCCCACGCCGATCCGATCTGCGCCGTACTCTCACTCTACACCCACGGGCGGCCGGTCAAGTGGGTTTGGACGCGGGAGGAGGAATTCGTCGCTTCCACCCACCGCGCCGCCACCCACATGTGGTTCAAGGACGGCGTCATGAAGGACGGCCGGATCATCGCCCGCAAGATCAAGTCGGTCCGCGATGGAGGGGCCTACCCTTCGACCAACGACTACGTCAGCCGCAAGCACGCCTACGGCGTGGCGGGCCCCTACAACATCCCCAACGTCTGGATCGACGCCTATGCCGTCTTCACCAACAAGCGGCCGACCAGCTCGATGCGGGGCTTCGGCCTCTTCCAGGCCTCCTTCGCCTGGGACGTGCAGATAGAGCGGATCGCCGAGGCCGTGGGGATCAATTCGTGGCGATTGCGTTTCCAAAATGCCGTCCACGACGGCGACACTTCGGCGACGGGCGCCGTTCAGCACAACTGCGGGCTCATCGAGGTGATGCAGACGGCGGCCAGACGGGCCGGCATCCGGCTCGATGACGATCTGCTGAAGATGTCTTCGGGCAAGCGATAGAGCGGAGGCGCACATGGCGAAGAAACGCGGAGTTGGCATCGCCGCCGTCTGGTATTCCACTGGGATGAGCGGGGGCGGCGATCCGAGCCAGGTGGTCGTGAAGATGCGCCCCGACGGCAGCGTCGACGTCATCCTGGGCAGCGTGGATATCGGGCAGGGGGCCCGCACGGTGATGCGGCAGATCGCCGCCCAGGAGCTGGGCGTGCCGATCGACAAGGTCAACGTCACCCTGGTCGATAGCGACTCGAGCCCTCTCGACACGGGCACGTTCGCCAGCCGGGTAACCCACCAGACGGGCAACGCCACGATCCAGGCGGCGCGCGAGGTGCGGCAGATCCTCTTCGAGGTGGCCGGGGCGCAGCTGGGGGTCTCGCCGGAACAGCTCGTGGCGGAAGACGACCGGATCGTCGTCCGTGATTTCCCTGAGCAAGCGATCCCGATCGCCGACGTCGCCGGGCGCGCCACGTGGGAGGAGCGCCGGATCATCGTCGGCCGCGGCGCCTTCGGGTGGCCTGTGGCCCAGGTCGATCCTGAAACGGGCCAGGGCGAGCCCTTGCACAACATGGCCTACGGCGCCACGGTGGCCGAGGTTGAGGTGGATACGGAGACGGGGGAGGTGCGCGTCCTCAAGCTGGTGAGCGCCTACGATTGCGGCAAGGCGATCAACCCGATGCTGGTGGAAGGCCAGATCGACGGCGGCGCGGCGGGAGGCCTCGGCTCGGCCCTCATGGAGGAGCTCCACCCGTACTACCCGACGCTCAAGGAATACCCGACCGGGTTTTTCTCCTACATGATCCCAACGGCCAAAGATCTGCCGGAGCTTGATGCCGTGATCGTGGAGATGGGATCCCGCACCGGCCCATACGGCGCCAAGGGGATCGGCGAGATGACGGCCAATTCGCAAGCGCCGGCCATCATCAACGCCATTCACGAGGCCATTGGCGTCTGGATCACCGATCTGCCGGCGACCTCGGAGAAGGTGCTCCGTGCGCTGGAAGGGATGCCGCCGCGGGGAGGCTAGGGAGCCGCTGGGCCCGAAAGGCGCCAGGCTGAGCACAGCCGGCCGTTGCCCCACGAACGCGACGGGGCAGGGGCAGGAGAGCAAGGAGTGGCATGGGGCGGCGTGCGCCGCCCCTGCCGGGCTTGAGGCGTGATGGCGGAGAAGAGGAAAGAGCCGAGGGAGCCAGCCGAGCTGCGCGTCGGATCGATTTCCTTGCCCGTCAATACGGGCAACCCGAGCTCGTTCATCCCTCGCGAGCAGGTGTACATCACGCCGTCCCAGGGCTATCTCGAGAAGCTCGCCTATGCGGTGAGCCGCAACCTGCCTGCTCTCCTGATCGGCGAGACCGGCGTGGGGAAGACTCTCGCCGTTCGCTATCTGGCCTGGAAGACGCAGAACGGCCTGCGCCGGCTGAACCTCAACGGGGCGACGACGGTCGATGAGTTCCTCGGCAAGATGCTGATCAACGAGCAGGGAACCTACTGGGTGAACGGCGTGCTCGTGGATTGTATGCTGGCCGGCGATTGGATCCTGCTGGACGAGATCAACGCCTGCCTGCCGGAGATTGCCTTCTGCCTGCACTCCCTGCTCGATGACGACCGCATGGTTGTCCTGATGGAATACGACGGCCGAATCGTGCGCCCGCATCCGAACTTCCGCCTCTTCGCCAGCATGAACCCGAGCGAGGAAGGCCGCTACGGAGGCACCAAGACGCTGAACGAGGCCCTGCTCGATCGCTTCCCGATGGTGATCCGGATGGATTACCTCTCGGAAGATGAAGAGGTGCAGGCAGTGATGGCTCAGAGCGGCAATTCGGATGAGGACCTCGTGCGCAGAATGGTCCGGGTTGCCAATGACGTCCGGGCCGCCGTCCGGAACGAGAAGGCCTTCGGGTCGTTCAGCACCCGCCGGGTGATCGATTGGGCTCGCATGGCCCAGGTGTACGGGGCGCGCGAGAGCGCCCGCTACGCCGTGCTCAGCAAGCTCTCGAGCTACGACGCTGAGATCGTCGAGGACATCGTTGACAACTACTTCTAGTGCGGGCCCTGCCGCCGGCCTCGTCGAGGCCCGCCGGGCGCGTCTGGAAGCCCTTCTCCAGATCGCCTCGCGCCAATTCGACCTGAGGCTCGCCTTCGGCGAGGCCGACCGGGTGGGCGGCGGGCGAATCGCCATGCGGCTGGAGGCACCCGAGGCGGAGGCTGCCAACTACCTGGCCCTCAAGGGAGGCGCCCTCCACCTTCTGGGCCACCACCTGGCGAAGAGCGAGGGCGCCCTCGCGGCCGCGATCGCCGAGGAGGCCGGAGGCAAGACCCACTTTGTGGCCCTGTGGCACGCACTGGAGGACGCGCGGATCGAGAACGCCATGCTTGGCCGCTGGCCGGGGATGGGACGCGCCTTCGAGGCGCGGCTCCGTCCCAGCCGCGAAGGGAGCCTGGTTCGCCTCGCCCCTCTCCCTCAGCAGATTGAGCTCGGCCTCTACTCGATGGGCAGAGGGCTTGGTGCCGAACATTTCAAGGAAGCAGTGCGCGTCGCGCTCCTGCAGGCCGTGCCGGAGATCGCCAAGGGCGCGCATGCGGAGGATCCGGAGGGCTCCCTCGCCGCGATGCGAACCATCTACCCGCACGTTGCCACCCTGCTCCGCGGCACTCAGCGTCGAAGGCAACTCAAGACGAAGGAGGATCCCGGAGCTCGACCGGGCCCTGAGGGAAGACTGGACGGGTCGCCGGATCGGGGTCGAGAAGAGGGGGGGCTTCCTGAGATCGAGTTGCGGGAAGACCTGGCCACTGCAGGGCTGCTGGGCCAGTCGCGGGAGTTGCCCGAATGGTATCGCCCGGGAAGCGCGCCCTGGTTTGAGCGCGGGCTGGGCGAAAAGAAGGTCCATCCAAGCGTCTTGCGCAGCGAGGCGCAGACGATTGTCCGCCCGCCTCATGGCGACCTGCCGGCCTACGCCTCCCTCTGGCGCGAGGTCCAGCGCGAAGTGGGCCAGCTCGAGACTCGCCTGACCAATCTGCTGCGCGAAGAGGCCTACCTTCGTTTCGGAGGGCAATTCCGCAGCGGGAAGATGCACACGGCCAAGCTGTGGAAACAACGTCTGGGGATCTATCGCCTCTTCGAGCGGCCGGTCCACGGCGGGAAGAGCACCGCGTTCAGCCTCCTCATCGACGAGAGCGCGAGCATGAAGGGGCAGGAGAAATACCGCCTTGCCGCCAAGACGGCTATCCTGCTGGGAGAGACCCTGGCGCGCCTCGACGTCCCGCTGGAGATCATCAGCTACACGACCGGCGATTTCGAGGCCCGGGCGGCGATGCGCCTGGGTCTGACGCCGGCGCATGAATACAGGACGATGCGCTGCAGCCCTCTTGAGCATCGGATCTACAAGGCGTTTCATGAGCCGTATCGGGCGGTGCGCGCCCGGCTCAGCGAGATCCAGCCGCGTCACAACAACTGGGATGAGGAGTCCGTCGTCTTCTCGGCCAGGCGCCTTTTCGCTCGCCCGGAGCCGGCCAAGATCCTCCTGGTGATTTCCGACGGACAGCCCAACGGCGATGCCGAGCACCTGATACGGGCCGTCGCAGACGTGGAGCGATCCGGTTGCAGGGTCATCGGCCTGGGGATCGGGGCCGATTTCGTTCGCCAGATCTATCGCAACGCGATTGTTGTGGAGGGCTTCCGCCAGATGGGGGAAGAGCTCCTCCGATTGCTGGCCCGAGAAATCGTGGCAGGTTCGCCGGCGATCGGCGGCTGGCGGGGCGCGCCGGGCCGGCGGTCGGAGCTGGCCCACGCGAGCGGCGTCGCCGGGCCAGGGCTGGGGGCGGCCCGCTAGCCCACGGATGGGGATTGCGGGCCCAAGGGAATCATCTCATTCACTCGAGGGAGTAGCATGGTCGACTCAACCCAGGTCGAAACGTCGCAGATGGTGATCGACGGCAAACTTACGTCCGGGACCTCCGGAGAGACCTTTGCGGTGTACAACCCTTCCACGGAGGAGGAGATCGGCCGGGCGCCGGTGGCCGGCCCGGACGACATCGATGCCGCCGTGCGCTCGTCGTACCGCGCCTTTCAGGCCTGGCGAGAGACGCCGGCTGCCGATCGAGCCGCGGTGATGATGAAGCTCGTGCAGGCCGTGCGCGCCAACATCGACCCGATCGGGAGAGTGCTCACCACCGAGCAGGGAAAGCCGTTCCCACAGGCGAAGGGCGAGATCAACGGTTTCTGCAGCGTGGTGGAGTTCTATGCCCAGGAGGCGCGCCGTATCAAGGGGATGGTGCTGCAGTCCGATCTGCGCGAGAAGTTCGTGTATGTCTTGCGGCAACCGATGGGGGTTGTGGCCGCCATTCCACCGTGGAACGACCCGCTCCACCTTCTCAGCCGGATGATCGGCCCGGCGCTCGCCGCCGGCTGCACCGTCGTGGCCAAACCGTCCTCCGACACTCCCCTCGCCACCCTGTTGATGGCGAAGCTCGCGCTGGAGGCGGGGGTGCCGGCCGGCGTGCTCAATGTGATCACCGGGCCGGGCGGCCGGGTGGGTGAGGCCCTCGTCCGGCACCCGCGCGTGGCCAAGGCGGCCCTCACCGGCAGCGTCGAGGGCGGGAAGCAGGTGATGCGCGCCGCGGCCGATGGCATCAAGCGGGTGACGCTGGAGCTTGGCGGGCAATGCCCGTGCATTGTGTGGAAGGATGCCGATCTGGAGAAGGCGATTGACGCCCTCACCTTCCAGGCCTTCCGTGGCTGCGGCCAGGTGTGCAACCGCGTCAACCGCGTGTATGCCCACCCGGCGGTCTACGAGGCGCTGGTGACGGGTGTTTCCGAACTGGCCGGGCGCATCGTCGTCGGCGATGGGTTCAAGGAAGGCGTCGACATTGGGCCGCTGGTAAACCAGAAGCAGCTCACGTGGGTGACGAGCCAGGTTGAGGACGCCAAGGCCAAGGGCGCCAAAGTGCGCGCCGGCGGGACGCGCCTCGGCGAGAAGGGCCACTTCTTTGCCCCGACAGTCCTGGCCGACTGCACCCCGGAGATGGACGTGATGCGGGAGGAGACGTTCGGGCCGGTTCTGGCCTTCATGGAAATCGGCGATGATCTGGAGAAGGCCTTCGAGTACGCAAACGACACCGTCTTCGGGCTGAGCGCCTACTTCTTCAGTCGCGACGCCCGCAACTGCTATCTGGCCGGACAGCGGATGGAAGCGGGCTCCGTTTGGGTGAACGACATCCATGGCTCGTTCATCCAGGCACCCTACGGGGGAATGAAGATGAGCGGGATCGGGCGCGAGCAGGGCTCGATCGCCGTCGACGACTACCTGGAGTGGAAGACGGTCTACTGGGAGATGAGCTACGACTCGCGAGGGCCGAGGCCGTGCGTCCATCGCTGAGGCCGGGAGGGCGGGATGGGTAGGAGGGTCGTCCTCCTCTATGAGCCGATCCATGAAAAGGCCCTGGCCGTGCTGCGCGAGCGGGCCGATGTGCGCCTGGCCGAAAGCCTGGAGGAAGAGGCGCTCCTGGCCGCCGTCGGGGACGTGGACGGGATTATCATCCGGGCAAATGGCAGAGTGAGCCGGAAGATGCTCGAGGCGGCGCCTAACCTCAAGGTGGTTGCCCGCCATGGGGTGGGCGTGGAGGCCATCGACCGCCAGGCTGCTGCCGAGCGCGGCGTCGTCGTCGTGAACACCCCTTCGGCCAACGACGAATCCGTGGCCGAGCACTGCGTCGGGATGATGATCCTCCTCGCCAAACGCATGCTTGAGGCGGACCGGGCCGCCCGGTCTGGCGACTGGGATGCCCGCTACCGCCTGATCGGCGTGGAGCTTTATGGGAAGACGCTCGGCCTGGTGGGCTTCGGCAAGATCGGCCAGCGGGTGGCCTCCATCGCCCACGCCGGATTTGCGATGACTATTCTCTACAACGATGTGCTGGCCTACCCTCAAGCCGAGGCGTCCATGGCCGCCCGGCGGCTCCCGCTGGAGGAGCTCCTCGCCGCGGCGGACTTCGTCTCCGTGCACACTCCGCTCCTGCCGACCACGCGTGGCCTGATGGGCGAAGCCGCACTGCACCAGATGAAGCCGACGGCCTACCTGTTCAACACCTCTCGGGGACCGGTTGTCGACCAGGAGGCCCTCATCCATGCGCTGCTGGAGAAGAGGATCGCCGGAGCAGGCCTGGATGTCTTTGACCCGGAGCCCCTGCCGCCGGATAGCCCGCTGCGCACCATGGACAACGTCGTCCTTTCGCCGCACATGGCGGCGCACACCGACGAGGCCCTCTTCCGCATGGCCATGGTCGTGAGCGACGTCCTGGCCGTGATCCAGGGGCGCGCGCCGGAGAACCCAGTGCCATGGGAAGGGTGAGGGGGGAAGAGAGAGGGAAGGGATCGGTGAACGGTGATCGGTGAACGGTGAACGGTGATCGGTGATCAGTGATCAGTGAACGGGACACGGTGATCGGTGAATCGTGATCGGTAGACTCGGTAGGAGAGTAACCGATCACCGAGTGATCGATCACTGACTGATCACTGAGTAACTGATCACTGATCACTACTACATGACCGGCAAAGGTACTTGCCTGGTTGACTAAATCGATAGCGGAGAACCCATGGACAAACATTGGACCCACTTCTGCACGATGAGCATCGTTCATTTCATGGCCTTCCCCAAGGCGATCAGCGGGGAAGGGCCCATCGCCGAGAGCGTCGCCAGGATTGCGGAGGACCCGTTCTTCGGGGCCGTCGAGATCACCTGGATCAAGGATCCGAAGGAGCGGGCCGCGGCGAAGGCGGTGATCGAGGCCTCCCACATCCAGGTGGGCTACGGCGCTCAGCCGGCCGTCCTGATGGGGAAGCTCAACCCCAACAGCCTCGATGAGGCCGAGCGGGCGAAGGCCGTGACCGAGCTCAAGGCTCGGATCGACGAGGCTGCCGAGCTTGGCGCCCGGCGAATGGCATTCCTCTCGGGCAAGGATCCGGGCGCGAGCGACCGCCGGCGAGCGGTGAATGCCCTCGTTCGATCCTTGAAGGAGCTTTGCGCCTACGGCCGGGAGAAGGGCGTCGCCCTGACTCTCGAGACCTTCGACCACGATGTGGACAAGAAGGCCCTCATCGGCCCTAGCCCTCTGGCGGCTGATTTCGCGGCATCCATCCGCCAGGAGTTTCCCGACTTCGGCCTGATGTACGATCTGAGCCATCAGCCCCTGCTCCGCGAGAAGTCGTCCGAAGCCCTGGGCCTGCTGAAGGAACACCTGGTGCACATCCATATCGGTAACTGCGTCACCGAGGAAGGAAGGCCTGGTTATGGCGACCAGCACCCACGTTTCGGCTGGCCCGGCGGCGCCAACGATGTGGATGAGGTCGTCGAGTTCATCCGCGCCCTCTTCCAGGTGGGGTATCTCGCCGAAGGGAAGAAAGAGAGGCCGTGGGTGGGGTTTGAGATCAAGCCGCAAGGCGAAGGCGAGACGCCGGAGCTGGTCATCGCGGGCTCCAAGCGGGTCTGGCAGGAAGCCTGGAGCCGCGCCTAAGGATTCTCGGGCCTTCCCTCGGGCGTCGAGATCGCGGGAAGGCCCGAGTGAGGAGTCTAGAATGAATCGTGTCAAGGAAGCGCCGGGATCGACATTGGCGCCGGACCTATCAGCCTACTTCGGGCACTGGGAGAAGACCAAAGATCTGATCGATCAGCTCCTGGACATCATTATGAACTACCGGCAGAGCGGCCATCCCGGAGGCGCGCGCTCGAAGGTCCATGGCTTCCTGGCGACGCTGCTGAGCGGCGCGATGCGCTGGGATGTGCGGCATCCCGAGAAGCGCTTCGGCGATCGGTTCGTCCTGGTGGGCGGCCACACCGTCCCGCTGATCTACACCACGCTTGCCGTCCTCAACGAGGCGCTGCGGCTCAAGCACGCGCAGACCGCCGATCCCATCTACGCCGTCCCGAAACCCGACGAGCGGGCGCTCTACTGGCAGGACCTGTTGAACTTCCGCCACCGCGGCGGCCTCTCCGGGCATGCCGAGATGGAGGGCAAGACCCTCTTCCTGAAATTCAACACGGGACCATCCGGCCATGGGGCCCCGGCAGCCGCCGGGCTCGCCCTGGCCCTCAAGCGGGCCGGAGCGCAGGGCGTGAAAGTCTTCGCCTTTGAGGGCGAGACCGGCCTCACGGCCGGCGCGGCTCATGAGATGATGAACTCCGCCTGGGGCCTGGCGCTGGACAATCTCTTCTTCATCATCGATTGGAATGACTTCGGCATCGACGACCACCCGGTGAGCACCGCCGTCGCCGGCGGACCGGGCGACTGGTTCGCCTCGCACGGCTGGCGCGTGGTCGGCACGGAGCAGGGGAGCGAGTGGGGGCCGGTGACCGAGACCATCCTTTCGCTGGTGCGAGGGGAAGACCCAACCCGGGCCCCCGGCATGGCCTGGCTGAAAACGCGCAAGGGCCGCGGCTACCTCAAGTATGACAATGCCTCCCATGGCGCACCCCACGCCATGAACAGCGACCTGTTCTGGCAGACCAAGAAGGAGTTCGCCGAGAGGTATGATGCCCAGTTCGTGAACTTTGGTGGGAAGGCGCCGGCGGAGCCGGCGGCGATTCGGGCCGAATTCGAGGCCAACCTCCAGGCCGTCATGAGTGTCCTGGCCCGCGATCAGGAGCTCGTCGACTACCTGGCCGAGCGGCTGGTGGAGCTTGGCGAAAGCGTCCCGCAGGAGATTTCCACGTTTTCCCTTGGCAAACGAGGCATCCCCTGGAAGGACGAGCGCCTGTATGACTTCCGCCGCTACCCGGCCGATCTCTACGTGGCGTCTGGGACATCCGTCGCGAACCGGGCAGGACTGGCCAAGTGGGGGGCGTGGGTAAACAGCTTCGGGGCTCGGGAGTACGGCCGGCCGCTGTTCCTGGCCGCCTCCGCCGATCTGGCCGACTCGACCAACATCAGCGGTTTCGCCAAAAGTCACGGGGATTTCGCCGGATACGGATGGTACGAACGATACGGGTCGCCGGAAGGCGTCCTCCTGCCTCAGGAGATCACCGAATTCGCCAACGCCGGAATCCTCGTGGGAATGGCCACCGTGAATCTGGCGCCCGATCCGGAAAAGGAGTTCGACGGGTTCTGGGGCGCCTGCTCGACGTACGGGTCGTTCTCCTACCTCAAGTATGGAATGTTGCGCCTCTACAGCCAGCTCGCCCAGGATTGCCAGCTCAAGTTGGGTAAAATCATCTTCGTGGCCGGTCACTCCGGCCCCGAGACGGCCGATGACAGCCGCACACACTTCGGCATCTTCTCTCCCGCGGTGATGCAGCTCTTCCCGCGGGGCCAGGTGATCAACCTGCATCCCTGGGAGCACAATGAGGTTCCGGTTCTACTCGGGGCCGCGCTGAAGGAAGACGTGCCCATCGTGACGCTGCATCTCACCCGCCCGCCGATCACCGTGCCGGACCGGGCGTCGCTCGGCATCGCCTCGCACTTCGAGGCGGCGCGCGGCGCCTACCTGGTGCGCGACTACGAGAAGGGAAAGCCCCGCGGCGGCACGCTGATCGTCCAGGGAACCAGCTCGATGGTGGGGATTGTCAAGATCCTGCCCGAGCTCGCCGCCGGAGGCCTGAACGTCAAGATCGTGTGCGGGAGCAGCCCGGAGCTCTTTGCTCGCCAACCCGAATCCTATCGGGAGAGCATCCTCTCCGCCGCCGACCGGGCCGACTCGACAGTCATCAGCACCCAGGCGCTCATCTCGATGGGAGATTGGGTCTTCAACGAGGTTTCCCGGGACTACGCCCTCACCTCCGACTGGGACAATCGCTGGCGCACCGGGGGGACGGTGGACGAGGTCCTCGACGAGGCGCATCTCTCGCCGAAATGGCTGATGGAGGGGATCGAGCGCTTTGTCCGGGAGCGTGAGAGGCGGCTCGGCCGCCTGAGGCGCGCCGTCCAGGAGGCGCTCGGCTGAGCCCGGGCGACCGGCCACTGTGCCCTTCATCTCTCGTAGCTTTCCGCCTCACCCCCTACCCCCTCTCCGCCTGTCAGGATTCCGCCACGCGTCGCGCGAAGGCGGAGAGGGGGTGAAGGTTCTTAGGAGGCAAGGGGCGGCTGAGCCGCCCCTTGCCTCCTAAGGTAACCTCCCCTCCCCCGGCATATCCTCATCTCACAGGCCATGAGAGGAAATGCCGGGGGAGGGGAGAGGGGTGGGGGCCAATGTAGTGGTACCAGCCGTAGAGAGGGCGCAAATGGGTCGAACCAAGATTCATCCACTGGCTCAATGGCTCGGCAGGTGACGAGATGAGAGAGATCCTCACCGAGGTCGATCGTTGGCTTGGCGAAGGCAAAGCCGTCGCGCTGGCGTCGGTGATTTCCACCTGGGGCTCAGCGCCACGCGCCCCGGGCAGCAAGATGGCCGTCAGCGGATCGGGCGAGATGGTTGGCTCGGTGAGCGCCGGCTGTGTGGAGGCGACCGTCGTCGAGGAGGCGCTCGACGTGCTCCGCAGCGGGAGGCCGAAGAGGCTTCACTACGGGGTCAGTGACGAGACGGCGTGGGAGGTGGGCCTCGCCTGCGGCGGGCAGATCGATCTCTTTGTGGAGCCTCTCGCGCCGATGCTCGCGCCGCTGGGGGCCGGCCGCCTGAGCCCTTATCACCTGCTTCGGGAGGCGGCCGAGGCGGAGATGCCCGCCGTTCGGGCCGTGGTCATCGATGGCCCTCCGCAGGCTGCCGGAGCCTTCCTGGTTGCCACCGCGCAAACGGAGGCGGTGGGAACGCTCCCCGCGCCGCTGGGCGACCTCGTACGTCCAGATGTCGTGGCGATGCTCGCCAGCGGTCAGCCGGATATGCGAACGTATCGGGAGGGCGGGCGCGAATATGCCGTCTTCTTCGACGTCCAACAGCCTCCGACGCGCCTGGTCATCGTGGGCGGTGTGCACATCGCGGTCGAGCTCACCCGGCTGGCCAAGAGGATGGGATACGAGGTGGCCATCGTCGATCCCCGGAAGGCGTTCGCGACTCGCGAACGCTTCCCCGAGGCGGATCGCCTCGTGCACGAGTGGCCGGATGCCGGCCTGCAAACCCTCGGCCTGACGTCGGGCACCGCGGTGGCGGTCCTTTCCCACGATCCGAAGCTCGACGACCCGGCGCTCCTGGTGGCGCTGCCGAGCCCGGCGTTCTATGTCGGAGCGCTCGGCAGCCGTCGGACACAGGACCTCCGGCGCCGCCGACTGCACGAGGCCGGCTTGAGTGAATTCGAGATCGACCGCCTGCATGGGCCGATCGGGCTCGACCTGGGCGGCCGGGAGCCGGCCGAAGTCGCGTTGAGCATCCTGGCGGAGATCGTCGCCGTCCGGGCAGGGCGATCCGGAGGACGGGCGTAACGTTCGTGTGCGGTGACCTCGCTGAATTGAACCGTCGGCCATTGCCGTAGGGGCGAGGCATCGCCTCGCCCCTACGTTTCCGGAAAATGAAGTGCCATTTGCGAAGGGCATGTCGAACGGGCGGGTCTCAGACCCGCCTCTAAGCTCTCCGAGAGGGCCGCCCCATTCGGCAAAGGCTTTTGGACAGGCGAGGCATCGCTTCGCGCCTACCTTCGGAAAATGCAGCCCCATTTGGCATCTGGCACGGGCGGCCCCGCCGGGGCTCGCGGCCCCATCTGGGTGCCGGGTGACTATCCCGGCGAGACCCGTCGCTGCGCTGCCGGGAGGCGTGGTCGGTTATCGCAAGAGATCAGCGGCCTTGAAGACCGGGCCGTCAATGCAGGCCAGTTTCCACCCTTTGCGGGCCGGGACAGCGCAGGCGGCGCACACACCGGTGCCGCAGGGCATCGGTCCGGTGACAAGGACTTCGGCGACGGCTCTGCGCCCAGGTTCGTCCTCGGGAAGAAGGCTGTCGAGGGATGCGAGGGCCTCGGCCGGGAGATCGATGGCGATGTAGTCGGCCCAGGCGATGGCGGGGCCGGCCTCGGGGATGACCTCCACTTCGGCCGACAAGCGGGGTGGGGCCGAGGAGGAGGCAAGCACAATCGAGGCTCCTTGGGAGAGTCCCCAGGGGATGAGAGGCAGCAGGCGAGCCGCCTCCGGCGCCATACCGACAAGCAGCCAGTGACGGGAACTGGGCGGCGGGGCAAAGCCGCGCCCGACGGGGCTGAGAAGATCCAGCCAGGTCCCCAGCTGCCACGCCGGGCTTGGCGGGCAATCGGCGATAAAGCCATCGGCGTCGATCCGGGTGGGGAAGAGCGTCTTGCGGAGCGGTTCGCTCGCTCCGGGAAGGGTGGCAAGGGCCGCCTGTCCAGGGGCGGGTCGAGTGGGCGGCCGGCAGCGGAGCCTGAAGGCGGGGAGGCCGGCGGGCTCGAGGGTCAGTTGATCGATGCGAGCCAGGCTGCGACGCACGCCCGGCATGGTAGCACGGGCCGAAGGGCAGGGCAAAGTCAGCCCCGCGTCGGCGAACCCCCCGGGCCGGATGCTATAATCCCCGCGACTTTCAACAGGAGGTCTTATGAACGTGGCACAAATGCTCCGAGGGATGGCAACGCTCTCTTGGGTGGCTGCGCTGGCCGTGATCGCGCTGGCCGTGGCCAGGGCAGCGCGAGGCCGCTCATTCAAAGGAGCCGGAGGCCTTGTCGCCGGGACGATCCTCGCCGCCATCCTGCTCACCTCCGTCGCGGCGGGGCTGGTCTTCGTCCGACCGGAGGAGCGCGGCGTTGTGATCTCGGCCGTTGCGCCCGGCGGCTACCGTCCGGTAGCCCTCACGCCCGGTCTGCACTGGGTGATCCCCTTCTTCGAGAACGTCGTCATCTACCCGATCTCCCGGCAGACGTACACGATGTCGATCGCGCCCGGCGAGGGCCAGGTGACGGGCGACGACTCGGTAGAGGCGCGGACGTCCGACGGCCAGATCGTCCGGATCGACGCCTCCGTCATCTATGCCATCAACCTGGACCGCGTGGTCCAGGTTCACATTGAATGGCAGAGCCGATACGCCACCGATCTGGTCCGGCCAATCGCCCGGGGGATCATCCGGAGCGCGGCTTCACAATACGGCGTCGAGGAAATCGTAACGAGCGAGCGAGACGCGCTGACGGATCTGATCACGGCAGAGTTGGCAGGCAGCCTGGAGGAGAATGGC
>DATEAV010000107.1:0-9447 GCA_035288185.1 Anaerolineales bacterium
TTCAGCGGGTGTCGCCAAGTGGTAAGGCAGTAGCTTCCCAAGCTACCATTCGTGGGTTCGAATCCCATCACCCGCTCCAAATGATCCGCTCGGCATGCCGCCTGGCTTCGGTGCCAGGCGGCTTTCGCGTTGCGTGAGGAAGGTGATCGGTTACTCGGTGATCGGTGGCTAGCTACGGATCACTGATCACCGGCCACCGATACTCCTCCTCCCCCTCTCCGCCTGGCGTCGCCCAGTTCGGGGCCGGTCGGGAGGCGAAATTGGCACGGCGGTGCCAGAGGCGTGGCGGGCGCCGGCGAGGCGGGAGCGGAGCCGCTGCCCGCTGCGCCCAGCCCGTCTGACCTTCTCTCAAAACCAAGGGCGTCCGGCTGCATCGGCATTCACCGGCCAGTAACCCAATCTGCACAATTGGCCTCCACGGCCGCGCTCGCGTGGTACCCGTCTCCTAGCCTGACCCCCCGCCCCAGGCATCCTGCAACGCAACCTTAACGGAAATCCGCCCCTGCTTTGGCTAGAATCAGACCGCGCGGACTTGATTCACCGGGATGGCTCATGGCGGATTCCTCGCACACGATCCTATACGTCGAGGACAATGTCGACAACCGCACTCTGGTGCGGCGAATCCTCCAGGCCGAGGGGTATGCCGTCCTCGAGGCCGGAAGCGCCAAAGAGACGCTGGAAGTGATCCAGATTCACGCCCCCGACTTGATCCTGGTGGACATCAACATGCCCGAGGTCGACGGCTACACGCTCACGGCGCGCATCAAATCGGATCCGCGCTTTGCCTCGATCCCGGTGATCGCCATCACCGCCAACGTGATGCGCGGCGACCGGGAACGCACTCTGGCCTCCGGTTGCGACGGCTACATTCAGAAGCCCATCGACGTCGATATCCTGCCGCGGCAGGTGGCCCGGTTCCTGCCTCGGCCGGCCCTCGGCTCCTACGTACGGAGGGAGCCGTGATCGGCTCGGACCCAGCTGCCTCTCCCGCCCCGCGCGCTGCACGCCCCCCGACTCGAACAGGGGATGAATCGGTGACGGAAGCAGGCCAGCCGGCGGTTCTCATTGTCGAGGACAACGTCGCCAATTTCGTTCTCATGGCCCGGCTCCTGGGCGAGATGGGCATCCGCTGCGAGTGGAAATCGTCGGGATATGAGGTGGTGGAATACGCCGGCGCGCTCCCGCGGATCAACCTGATCCTGATGGATATCCGATTGCCCTATGAGGACGGCTATGGCGCGCTGCGCAAGCTCCGCGCAACTCCAGCCCTCAAGGCGATCCCGGTCGTTGCCGTCACCGCCTATGCCAGCGGCGATCAGCTCGCGCGGGCCCAGGCGGAAGGCTTTGACGGTTTCATCGGAAAACCGCTCGATCCCGACCGTTTTCCCCAGCAGATCCGTCGAATCCTGGCCGGCGAGGCCGTTTGGGAGGTGCAGTAACGATGTTCCGTAGACGGTCCGACTCAGCCGGAGGACCGACGCCTCGAGCGCGCGAGAGCCTGGGCAGGAAGCTGGCCCTGGTGATCTTGCCGATTGTCCTCATCCCCCTCGTCCTCCTAGGCGTCCTGGCCTATTTCCGCTCGCGAGCCATCTTGCAGGGGCAGATTCAGGGGGAGATGGTTTCGGCGACCGAGACCCAAATCCAGAGCCTGGAGGAGTGGGCCCGCGAGCGGGAGCAACAGCTGGTGCTGGCCTACCAGTCTTCGGTTCTTACGGAGCAAGTGGATACGCTCCTCCGCCAGCGGCCAGGATCCGCCAGCTACGCCGGCGCCCTGGAGGAGGCGCGCGCGGCCCTGGCCTCGTTCCGCTCGCGCTCGGGACAAACGGTCTTCAGCGATATGATGGTCGCCCGAATCAGTGACGGCGTAGTTCTGGCGGCGACCGAGACCAGTTGGCAGGGCCAGGGGCTGACGCTTCTTGCTTCCGGGGCGATCTCGACCACCGCGATCGGCACCCTACCTGTCTATGGCGACGCCATCTTGGGTCCCGATAGCGTCGTCGTGGTCACCAGCGCCCCCTTGCGAACACCCGGCTCGGAGACCCCGCCGGCGATGTTGATCGGCGTGAACCGCGGGTTGCGGATCGGCCAGCTAATGACCAGTCTGCAGGTCTTCTGGCAGCAACGGGGTGTGTTTATCGTCGAAACCGGAAACACCTACCTCGCCTTCGCCCCAGACATCATCCTGCGGCTGACGCGCTATGCCACCGAGCCAGAACTGCTCAACCGCTCCGGCCACCCTGTGTTCGCCGCTCAGGCTTCGGACCTGGCGACCAGCCGCGAGTACAACAGTCTCGATGACGTGCCAGTGCTGGGGACCTTCCAGTGGCTTCCGGAATGGCAGATGGCAGTCGTCAACGAGGTGCCGCAAGAGTTGATCTACGCCGGCCTCTCCACGCTCGCCCCCTACACTGCCGCGCTGATCGGCGCGGCTGCTTTCTTCACGGTGTTGGTCGTGATCGTGGCGACGAATCGACTGCTGCGCCCCCTCGGGCCGCTCACCGAGTTTGCGGGGCGCATTTCCCGCGGCGACTGGGAATACCGCGTTCCGGCGGATCGACTGGATGAGCTCGGCGTCTTGGGCCGGGCGTTCAACCGCATGGCGGATGACTTGAGCGGCATGTATCGCTCGCTGGAGGCCCGCGTCGAGGAGCGCACGCGCCAGGTGCGCACAGCCTCGGAGGTGGCCCGGGCCGTCATCTCCACGCCCAACCTCGAAGACCTGATGCGCCGCGCCGTCGATCTGATCCGCGAGCGGTTTGGCTACTACCACGCCGCCATCTTCCTCCTCGACGAGACCGGCGAGACCGCCGTCCTGCGCGCGGCGACCGGCGAGGTGGGCGCAGCGCTCATCGCCCGCGGCCACAAGCTAAGCGTAGGATCCAACTCGATCATCGGTTGGGTGACCTCCAACAAAGAGCCCAGGGTCGCCTCGGACGTCAGCCGCGATCCGATCCACTTCAAGAGCGAGCTGCTTCCCGGAACACGCTCCGAGGCGGCGGTGCCCTTGCAGGTGGCCGGCCGAGTCGTGGGGGCGCTCGATGTCCAAAGCCTCGAGCCCAACGCGTTCACGCCCGAGGACCTCGCCCTGCTCCAGACGCTGGCCGACCAGCTCAGCGCTGCGATTCAGAACGCACGCCTCGCCCAGACCTCCGCGCTGGCCGCCGACCGCGCCCGGCTGATCACCGAGGCGACGACGAAGATGACCGGCGTGCTGGACATGAACCGCGTGCTCATGACCGCGGCCGAAGTGCTCCACCGGGCGTTGGGGCAGCCCGAGATCATCGTCCGGCTGGCGGAAGGTGCCGACGGCGGCTCCGGCGCGGGCGCGCCTGAGAGTGAAAACGGCGAGGGGGAGGCATGAGCACCGGATCTTGGCCCGATCCCCGCCCTGCCCTTCGAACCCACAGCTGCTCCGCCGCACGAGCGCGCAAGATCGAGGTGACCAGGTGAATCGTCCCGGCCTCACCCAGCGCACTTCCTCCCCACCTGCCTCGATCGCCCGGGGCGGGCTGGCCTCCGCCCGCGAGCAGGCGCTCTCGATGCTCTATTACGTCCTGGCGGTGATCGGAACGGCTGCCTACGTCGTGATGCTCGTCGGCGCCGTTCTCGCCGGGCGATGGACCACGCTCGCCATCACCAGCGCGGCCTACCTCTGGCTCCTGGCCGTCACGCTGGTTCGGAGCCTGCCTCTGGGATTGAGGTCCGGCACCTTGCTGGCGGCCTCCTTCGGGCTGGCCCTCAGCCAACTCCTCCGGGAAGGCCTGGCAGGCGATGGACGGCTCATGCTTCTGGCGTTCGTGGTGATTGCCTCCCTGCTCACGGGGCGCCGGGGAGGCCTGGCGGCGCTGATCCTGAGCACCGCGACGCTGGGGCTCATCGGTTGGCTGATGTCCTCCGGGCGAATTCCGCTGCCCGCGGGCGAAGGCGCGGCCGAGTCGGCCAGCCTCGTGGCCTGGGTGATTTCGGGCGCGGTCTTTCTGCTCTTGGGCGGGATCGCCACGCTCTCGATCGCCTGGTTCGTGCGGGGCATAGAGGCCGCGCTGGGCGAGCAAGGCGGACTGATCGAGCAGGTGCGTGAGCAGCAGGCCCGGCTTGAGGAATTGGTCGCCGCGCGAACGCGCGACCTGGAGCGCCAGTCCAAGGAGCTCGCGACGGCCGGCGAAATCGCCAAGCTCGCCAGCACGGAGCCGGATCCCGAGGGGCTGATGAGCAAGGCGATCGAGCTGATCCGCGAGCGATTCGACTTCTACCATGCCTCGGTCTTTCTCCTGGACGAGGGCAAGCTCTGGGCCGTGATGGCAGCCAGCACCGGGGAGGCCGGGCGCCAGCTTCTGGCGCGCGGCCACCGCCTGGCCGTCGGCAGCGCCTCGATCGTGGGCTGGGTGACCTCCAACCGGATGCCTCGCGTGGCAGCCGACGTCGAGCTCGATCCCTTTCACTTCAGGAATCCTCTCCTCCCCGGCACGCGCTCGGAGATGGCGGTGCCCGTGATGATCGGCGACCGGCTGATCGGCGCCCTCGACGTCCAGAGCACGCAGCCTGGTGCTTTCGGCGAGGCCGACGTGCGGGCGATCGAGGTGATCTCGGCCGAGCTGGCCATCGCCTTCGAGAACTCGCGCCTGCTCCACCAGGCCCGCTCCGGGCTTCAGGGCACGATCCAGCGCGGCGACGCCCACTGGACCGAGCCCTGGAGGAAACTGATCGGGGCCGAGGAGAGCACGATCGTCCATCTGGAGCCCAGGGAGGGCACGGGCGGCACGGGCGCGGCGACCTCGGCGGTGGCGGATGAGGCCATCCGATCCGGGGCTCCGGCCACCAGCGAAGACCGCAAAGAGCTGGCTGTACCGATTCAGGTGCGCGGCGAAGTCGTGGCGACGATTGTGGCCCGTCGCACGGGGCCCGGCGAGGAGTGGTCCGACGACGACATCGCCGTCGTGCAGACCATCGCCGGCCAGGCCGCTCTGGCCCTCGAGGGCGCCCGGCAGTACGCCGAGGAGCAACGCCGTCTTGCGGAGCTGGAGCTGGTGAACCGGGTGAGCCAGGCGGCCTCGCAGCTGGTCAACCTGGACTCCCTCTACCGGATCGTCCACTCGCAGCTCGGCCGCGTGATGGGAAGCGCCGATCTGATGATTGCGCTCTACGATGCAGCCAGCGATCAGATCACCATCCCCTTCCTCTCCAAGGGAGGCGAGATCACCAGGCTCGAAGCCACGCCTCTCGGTGAGGGGCTGCTCTCGGTCGTCGTCCGGTCGAAGCAGCCACTCTTGCTCACCGAAGACATCGAGCAGGCGGCTGCGGCGCTGGGGGCCAGGCTGGTGGGCCGGGTGCCGCGCTGCTGGCTCGGGGTGCCCATGCTTCTGGCCGAGGAGATCCTAGGGGTGATGGTGGTGCAGGACTACGAGAGCGAGCGCCGCTTCACCGACGACGACACGGCCCTGCTCTTCACGATTGCCAGCCAGGTGGCGGCGGCCGTGGAAAACTCGCGGTTGCTCGATCAGATCCGCCGTTCGGAGCGCCGCCAGAGGCTGATCCGCGAGATCACGGCCAAGGTGCGGCGCGCCTCCGACATGGACACCATCCTGACGACGGCCGCCCGAGAGCTCAGCGTGGAGCTGAACGCCAACCGGGCCTCGGCCCGCCTCGGCGCGATGCCGGCGGTTCCCATGCCCCCGGGCGGGCCCGGCGAGATCCCCGAGGATGAAGACGGCGACGGCCGAGCGCCGGAGGAGGGGCGGAAATGACCGCACAGACTGCCGCGAAGAGCCGGCGCCCGCGCTTCCGCGGCCGCCGCCCAAGCGTGGGGGCTCGCCTCACCGTAACTCTCCTCCCGCTCATCCTCCTGCCCGTCCTGGCCCTCGGCGTGATCGCCTATCAGCGAGCCCGCGACCTCATCCGCAACCAGGTGACGAGCCAGCTCGAGCGAAGCGTAGGCGCGCAGGTGGACTCCTTCACCCAGTGGCGTCTCCTCCACAACGTGCCGCTGTACTCGGCCTCCCAAAGGCCGATCTTCTCAGATCAGGCCAATACCCTTGCCGCCGTGGGCGACAGCGCCGTTCAATCCCGCATTGCGCGGGCGCCGTTTGTGGAGGAGCTCAGCCTCATCAACGGGACGGCCCCCGACAGCCTCTTCACCGGCTTGATGGTGGTTCGCCTATCCGACGGGAAGATCCTGGCGTCGACGACGCCCTTTTGGGAGGGCGACTTCTTCACGCTGGATTCGCTCACACCGTTGGCCCAGTCCCACATGACGCGCGAGACGGCCTTCAGCCGCGCCACGCCGATCTCGCTCCTCACCATCATGCCCTTCCTCTCCGACACGGGCACGCCTGAGGCGGCGCTCGTGGGGATGACGAACGACGCCACGATCACGACCCTGATCCAACAGGCAGGCATGGCGGCGAGCGCGGAGAGCGAGGTCTATCTCGTCCTTCCGCCCGATACCATCGTTCGCTTCGTATTCATCTCGTTCCAGGTGGAGATCACCCGGAACCCATCGCATCCCGTCTTTCAGGCCCTGGCCGCCCAGGACTCCGGGACCTTGGAGTTCGCCGGGTTCGACAACACGCCGGTGCTAGGCGTCTACCGTTGGATGCCCGATTTGCAGGCCGGGCTTGTGGTCGAAACGCCCCAGAACGTGGCCTATGCCGGCCTGAACAGCCTCTCCGGATTCACGGCCGCGCTTCTCCTCGGCGCCGCCGTCCTCGTTTTCCTCTTCGTTCCCTTGGCCACCCGACGCTCGCTGCGGCCCCTGGGGACATTGAGCGACTTCGCCGACCGGCTTGCCCTGGGAGAGTGGGAGCATCGCGTCGCCGTCTCCAGCGAAGACGAGGTGGGACGCCTGGCCAGCACGTTCAACCGCATGGCGGAGGAGCTCGGCGGGCTGTATCGCTCGATGGAAGAACGCGTGGCGGAACGCACGCGCGAGATTCGCACGGCGGCCGAGGTCGCCCGGGAGTCGACGGCGATCCGCGACGTCGATCGCCTGCTCGACGAGACGGTGCGGCTGATCTCGGAACGATTTGGTTTCTTTCACGCCGGGATCTTCCTGATCGACCCTGCCGGAGAGGATGCCGTCCTGCGGGCCGCCTCCTCGGAGGGCGGGAAACGGATGTTGGCTCGCGGTCACAAGCTCGGCGTGGGCAAGATCGGCATCGTCGGCTACGTCACCGGCACAGGCAACCCGCGCATCGCCCTCGACGTGGGCACGGACGCCGTTCACTTCGCCAACCCCGACCTCCCGGAAACCCGATCGGAGATGGCGCTTCCCCTGCGGATCGGCGAGCGCATCGTTGGGGCTCTCGACGTGCAGAGCTCCGAGCCCAACGCGTTTGATGAGCACGACATCCTCGCCCTGCAAACGATGGCCGACCAGGTGGCCGTGGCGATCGAGAATGCCTCGCTCATCGAGACGCAGACCCGGCGCGCGGCTCAACGCCGCCGGATCATCGACGTCTCTCGCCAGATCACCCAGGAGCGGGGCTTTGCCCAGGTGGTGGCCCAGGCCTCGGCCCTGATCCAGCAGTCGTTCGGCTATCCGCGAGTCACCCTGGCCCTGGTCGAAGGGCCGGATATCGTCGTGCGCAGCAGCGCCGCGGCCCTGCCCGTGGCGCCGGAGCAGCTGGGCAAGGTGATCGCACGCGGCTACGGGCCGCTCGGCCGGGCGGTGGCGCTCAAGGCGCCGATCCTGATCGCCGACATGGCTTCCGACCCCCAAACCTCGCCCGAGCGATTACCCGACGAGCCGGAGACGGCCCTCGCCGTGCCCTTGCTCAGCCGCAACCAGATCATCGGCGCACTGGCCGTCGAACGCCAAGAGCCGGGAACTCTGGACGAGGAAGACGCCGAGCTCCTGGAGACGCTCTCCGGCCTGGTGGCCGTCGCCCTGGAGAACGCCCGGCTCTTCGAGGAGACGCAGCAATCGCTGGCGCACGTCGATGCTCTCTATCGCCAGCAGAGCGAGGAGACGTGGCATCATCTCTTGGCCGCCAAGATGACCGGCTCGGTGAAGACGCAGTTTGAGTATTCCCAGAAGCCGAGGGACCGCGAGACGAGGCCGGAAGATCCCCGCCTTCAGGCACCGATCAGCCTGCGCGGTGAGGTGCTCGGCACGCTTGAGCTGGAAGGCCCCAAGACCTCGCGCACGTGGACCGATGACGATCAGGAGATCCTGGGCGCCGTCGCCGAAGAGGTGGCATTCGCCCTGGAACAGGCACGCCTGATGGAGGAGATCCACCGGCGTGCGTCCCAGCTGCGCACCGCCTCCGAGATCGCCCGCGACGTGACGAGCATTCTCGAGATCGACGCTTTGCTCCGCCGAGTGATCAACCTGCTCCGGGACCGCTTCGGCTTTGCCTTCGTCGCCGCCTACCTGATCGACGACTCCGGAAAGCGGGCTGTGCTCCAGGAGGCCACCGGCGAGGCCGGCGCGAAACTGATGGCGCGCGGCATCTCGGTGACCATCGGCGACGGCTCGATCCTCGGGCAGGCGGCCGAGACCGGAGAGGCCTATCTCGCCCACGACACGTCGCGGGATCCGCTTTTCCGGGCCGATCCCCTCCTCCCCGACACGCAAACACAGCTCGTCCTGCCTCTCAAGATCGGCACGCGCGTGATCGGGCTGATCGACGTCCAGCACAACCGGGCGCACACCTTCAGCGGAGATGACGTCGCCGTCCTGCAAGTCCTCACCGATCAGCTCGGCGTGGCGGTGCAGAACACCCGCTCGTACGCCGACGCTTTGCGCCGCGCCCGCCATGAGGAAGCGGTTCTCGATCTCACGAGCCGCATTCGGGCGACACACGACATCGATGATATTCTCTCGACCGCCGTCCGCGAAATCCGCAAGACGCTGGGCGCCCGGCAGGCGGTGATCCGCCTGGCCGCCAACCTGGGCCAGCCGGACGAGGGCGGCGACGGCAGCAGCCCGATGGCGCGGCCTCTCAAAGGCAACCCCGACGGAGATGGGCGATGACTCCGGTGAGGCCGAGCGCTCAGCTGCGAAAGCCTGTTCGCCTCGGCGACAGGGTTTGAGGGACTATGGACACGAACGGATCCGAACCCTCCGGCACTCGGCTCCCCCCAACGCTCGGCGGCGTGCAGGCAGGCCTCCCGGGAACCGGGCCGCTTCTTCCTGCCCAGCTCCCCGACCTCGAGAATGAGGCCGCCACCGGCTGGGTGTGGGAGAGCGACCTGGCCGGCAAGTTCGTCTTGTGCACGCCCGAGATCGAGCGGCTTCTTGGCTACACCGTGAGCGAGGTGATCGGCCGACCTCTCGCCGCGATGGGGCTCAGCAACGAGGCCGGCGAACGTCTTCACCAGGCGCTCAGCGCCAGGCGGGAAATTCACGACCTCCGGCTGGACGCTCACGCCAAATCGGGGGAGCCCGTCACGCTGCAGCTGAATGCGGTGCTGCGGGCCTTACCATCGGGCGAGATTCTCGGCTATCGG
>DATEAV010000108.1:0-8175 GCA_035288185.1 Anaerolineales bacterium
CTCTGCGGTGAACTATGCTTCCAGGTCGGGCCGGAGGGTGACGTGAAGGAAGTGGAAGTCGCCACGAGGGGGGATGAGCTCAAACACCTCGAGGACGGTGAAGCCGCGGCCGCCCAGGTCGATATGATCCCCAACGTTCGGCCTGGCCTCGACGTTGGCGATCGCCCCGGGGTGGTCTTCTCCCCGGACGACATAGCTGACCTTGTAGACCTCGGCCATCGCTCCGCCTCAGCGCCCCGCCAAGTGATGGTGGCGGACCTTGAAAGAAAGGTCCGAGGCCATGTTGCGCATCACGATGAATCCAAGGTGGTGGTTGGTCTCACACAATCGGTTGAACTCTTGCCGGCGAAGCGCCTGGACGACTGTGCCGTCCGTAACGGCCCGGACCGTGGCTGAGCGGGGCCCGTAGTCGACGAGGGCCATCTCGCCGAAGATCTGGCCCCGGCCCAGGTTCACCATCGCCCGCGGGGTGGGGTCGTTTTGGGCCCGGCTGAGCACGACCTCGACGAAGCCCTCGCAGACGATGAACAGCTCCTGTCCCGGCTCCCCCTGCGCGGTGATGACCTCGCCGGCTCGGAAGCTTCGCTCCTGGCAAAGCCTGGAGACTGCCCCCAACTCTTCGGGTGTGAGGCCGTCGAAGAGCTCGACGCTCCTAAGGATAGGAATCAGATCCATCCTCCCTCCTGCCGCCCGGCCCGCGAGCCTAGGCCTCCCTGACAACTATCATTCTACAGTGACTCTGGAATTGGAGAAAGCGCGGTTTCGGGGCGCCACGGCGGGCCGCTGGTCGAGCTGGGGCGTGGCTGCCCCAAGGTGCAAGGCCGTGCGTACAGCCGGAACACCGCGGAGAACGCAGAGCCCGCCGAGAGTGCGATCGATGGCTCTCTTCTCACCCGGCGGCTCCTGGGTCGGCAGAGGCGCCCCAGTCGCTGCGGCGCGAGAGAGCCGGCGCCTGAGGGGGCACCTGGCGGTCGGAGGGGGCTGTGGTACAATCGCCACGATGCCAGACCGATTGAGAAAGGCCGTGTGAGGATGCCTGGACGCATCGCGGCGACGAATATCCGGGTCATTCTGCGCACGGCCGAGGGAGGCGAGTGGACGGCGGAAGCCGAACGGGTTCCGACGTGGGCCCAGCGCCGCGCCCCTCATCTCTGGCGCCCGCCTACCGACATCTATGAAGCCGGCGATGAGCTAGTCGTCGTCGTCGAAGTGGCCGGTATGCAGGAGGCCGAGGTTTCCGTGACGATCGGCCGGCAGACCCTGACGATCACCGGCTCGAGGCCCGGCCATGCCGGGCCTCGAGCGTACCACCAGATGGAGATCGCCCACGGGGACTTCGTCGCCGAAGTGGCACTTCCGGTGGCGGTCGACCCGGCGGGGGTGCAGGCCAACTACTCGGATGGGTTCCTGACCGTGACCCTTCCTAAGGTTAAGCCCAAGCGCGTATCGGTCTCCGGCTGAATAACAACGACGCAATTGCTCAACGTGCTCCGCATTCGTAATTCACCCACCGATGCCCGCGCTTCAGGCGTGATCCTCCAGCGGCTTGGATATGGCGGCACGCACTGGCTTGCCGGTGAGGAACCGTCGCCGGCCGAGCCGGAAGCCGCGCCGTTGCTCCCCGGGGAGGAGCCCTCGGGCGCCCCGGAGCGACTACCGATCCTTCCCCTGCGCGGGATTGTGGTGTATCCGCACACCTCGGTGCCGCTGACGATCGGGCAGCCCCGGTCCGTCAAGTTGGTGGATGACGTCGCCGGTTCAGGCCGCCTGATCGGCCTGGTGACATCCCGGGATCCGGAGTTGGAGCTGCCCGGCCCGGAGGACCTCTACCGCATTGGCACGATGGCCGCGATCCAGCGCCTCTTCCGTGCCCCGGACGGGACAATCCGCCTGATCGTGCATGGGCTGGCGCGAATCGAGCTGGAGGAGATTACCAGCCTCGAACCCTACCTGGTCGCCCGCGTCCGGCTTCGCCCAGAATCGTTGGAGGAAGGGGTGGAGGTGGAGGCGCAGGTCCGGGCGGCGCAGGACCAGTTCCAGCAAATCGCCGACCTGGCGCCCTCCCTGCCTCGCGAGATCGTCAGCGCGGTCCTGATGCTGGAAGATCCCCTTCAAGTGGCCTACACGATCGCCAACTACCAGAGGATCGAGCTGGCAGAGGCCCAGGCGCTGCTCGAGGACGATTCGGTCGTCAACAAGCTCAAGCGCATCAACGCCCTTCTGAGCCGCGAGGTGGAGGTGCTCTCGCTCGGGCAGCAGATCCAGAAGGAAGCGCGCACCGAGATCGAGAAAGTGCAACGCGAATACTTCCTGCGCGAGCAGATGAAGGCGATCCAGCGTGAGCTGGGTGAGGCCGATGAGCAGGCGGCCGAGGTGGAGGAATTCCGCAAGCGGATCGAAGCCGCGGCGATGCCCGACGAGGCCGAGAAGCAGGCCCGCCGCGAGCTCGACCGGCTGGCCCGCCTCCCGACGGCCGCCGCCGAATATGGCGTCATTCGCTCCTACCTCGATTGGCTCGTCTCTCTGCCGTGGTCGAAGGTCACGCAAGACAATCTGGATATCGCCCACGCCCGAGCCGTGCTGGATGAAGACCACTATGCCCTCCGGGACGTCAAAGAGCGGATTCTGGAGTATCTGGCCGTCCGCAAGTTGCGCCTGGAAAGAAAAGACGAGGCCGAAGCCCCGCCCGTCGACCATATCCGCCGCGAGCGGGAGGGCGTGATCCTGTGTTTCATCGGCCCGCCCGGCGTCGGCAAGACTTCCCTGGGTCGCTCGATCGCCCGGGCCACCGGGAGGGAATTCATCCGGATCTCGCTCGGCGGCGTGCACGATGAGGCCGAGATCCGCGGTCACCGGCGCACCTACGTTGGCGCCCTGCCAGGGCGGATCCTCCAGGCGCTCCGGCGGGTTGACTCGCGCAACCCGGTCTTCATGCTCGACGAGGTCGACAAGCTCGGGCAGGATTTCCGGGGCGATCCGTCCTCCGCCCTCCTGGAGGTGTTGGATCCGGAGCAAAACCGGGAGTTCCGCGATCACTACCTCGAGGTGGGCTACGATCTCTCCCAGGTGATGTTCATCACCACGGCCAATTGGCTCGAGACCATCCCCGGCCCACTGCTTGACCGGATGGAGGTCATCCAGCTTTCGGGGTACACCGAGAACGAGAAGATCGCCATCGCCCGAGGCTATTTGATCCCTCGCCAGATCCGCGAAAACGGCCTGCGGCCGGAGGAGATCACCTTTGAGGACGAGGCTCTGCGGGCCGTGATCCGCTCCTACACCCGCGAGGCTGGCGTGCGCAATCTCGAACGAGAGATTGGCCGGATCTGCCGGAAGGTGGTCACTCGGATCGCTGAGGGGACGAGCGAGCGCGCGGTGGTGACGGCGGATACGGCCTCGCAATTCCTGGGCAAGCCTCGCTTCTTTGGCACAGAGGAAGTGGCGGAGCGAACCGCCGTGCCCGGCGTGGCCACCGGCCTGGCCTGGACTCCCGCCGGAGGGGAGGTGCTCTTCATTGAGGCCACCGCCATGCCGGGCGGGAAGAACTTTCAGCTCACCGGCTCGCTGGGACAGGTGATGCAGGAATCCGCTCGCGCGGCGCTCTCCCTCGTGCGCTCGATGACCAGCGAGCTGGGGGCGACGGACGATTTCTGGGCCAAGCATGACATCCATCTTCATATCCCCGCCGGCGCGCAGCCGAAGGACGGCCCCTCGGCCGGTGTGACGATGGCCTGCGCCTTGGCCTCCCTTGTCACCGGCCGGCCGGTCCGCCCCGACGTCGGGATGACCGGCGAGATCACCTTGCGCGGCAGAGTCCTGCCGATCGGCGGGCTGAAGGAGAAGGTGCTCGCCGCCCACCGGGCGGGGCTGAAGAGCGTCCTCCTCCCCCTGCGCAATGAGCGCGACCTGGAAGATGTGCCGGAGGAAGTGCGGCAGCAGATGAAGTTTGTCTTCGTCGAGACCGTCGACGATATCCTGCGGATGGCTCTTGAGCCTAAGCCTGCGGCGCGAAAGGCGCGGGTCACATCTCGTCGGCGAAGGAATAGCTCTCAGAGCGACGGGCGGCGGCGGGCGGGCCGGCGCTCGCTTCGGCCGAAGCCGGCCGCGTGACAGGAACTGAATGGCCAAAGTAATGATCGTCGACGATGACCGGACGATGGTCTCGCTCCTGAAGATGCTCTTCGAGATGGAGGGGCTCGTCGTCGCCGGCACCCCGGCCTCCGACCGCATCCTGGAGGGGATCCGGGCGGAGAACCCGGATGTGATCTTGATGGACGTCTTCCTGCCGGGCGCGGACGGAATGCAGGTGCTCTCCGACCTCCGGGCGTCGCCCGATCTCCACGGGGCCCGCGTCGTGATGACCTCGGGGATGGACCTGGGCGACCAATGCCTGGCAGCCGGCGCAAACGCCTTCCTGCTCAAACCGTATACGCCGGAGCAACTCATCAGCGTCGTCCGCCAAAACCTACCGGACGATGGGTGATGGGAGATCTCCCGCACCGCAACCTTCCCCAGGTCGCGCAAGGGGCGCCGCCAGGGTCGAGGACAAAGGAATCGGGAAATTGAACGTGGCACGACGAAAAGGACATCCCGCGTCACGACAGTGGCGCATCATGGATTTTCACATCCACACTCCGGCCTCCAATGACTTCCAGGAGCCGGATGTTTCGTTCCTGGATCTCCTCCACCGCTGCGAGGCCCGCAGCCTCGACATCGCGGCCGTCACCGATCACAACACCGTGGCCGGCTACCGCAAGATCAGGGAGGAGATCCAACAACTGGAGCTCCTGGAGGGCCTGGGACGGATCAATGACGATGAGCGGCGCCGTCTCGCCGAATATCGCCGGCTCTTCTCCCGGATCCTGGTGCTCCCCGGGATCGAGTTCACCGCCACCTTTGGCTTCCACATCCTGGGGATCTTCCCTCCCTCAAAACCGGTGCGCGAGATTGAGCATCTGCTCCTCAGCCTACGCGTCCCGTCGGAAATGATCGATCTGGGATCCTCAACCGTGGGCGCCACGACGGATGTGCTCACCGCCTACCGGCTGATCAATGAAGCCGGAGGTCTGGTGATCGCCGCCCACGCCAATTCCACCAACGGCGTGGCGATGCGCGGTTTTACCTTCGGCGGGCAGACCAAGATCGCCTACACCCAGGACCCCAACCTCCACGCGCTGGAGGTGACCGACCTGGATGGGCGCGGCGGCCGCTCCACCGCAGCCTTCTTCAACGGGACCAAGCCGGAGTATCCCCGGCGCATGCACTGCATCCAGGGATCGGACGCCCATCGGCTCCGCACCGACCCGGTAAGCAAGAAGAACCTGGGCGTTGGCGACCGGACGACCGAAGTGCTTTTGCCGGAGGTCACCTTCGAGGCGCTGAGGGACCTGTTCTTGAGCAACGACTTCGCCCGCACCCGTCCCCACGGGCCAGCCACGGAAGCGCCTTCCGCCGCCTCCTATGACTTCATCCGACAGGCGGTGGAAGAGGGGCCCACGATCATCCAAGATTTCCACGAGGGCATGACCGCCCGAGGCGGAAGGCTCTATGCGGTGATCTCGGACATCTGTGCCCTGGCCAATACCAACGGCGGCACGCTCTACATCGGCGTGGTCAGCGATCCGGCCAAGCCACCCGTCGGAGTGCCCAATCCCGAGGTGGCGGTGAAGCAGCTGCGCAAGGAGATCAGCTCCAAGATCAGCCCCCCGATCGAATGCCAGGTGGATATCCAGGAGTCGCAGGCGAAGAAGGTCATCCGGGTGTTGGTGCCCCGCGGCGAGGATCCGCCTTACGCGGTTGACGACAACAAGATCTACGTCCGCCAGGAAGCGGAGACGGCGCTGGGCGTGCGGGACGAGATCGTGCAGTTGGTTGTCCGACGCCGCAAGGAGAAGGAGGCGGCGGAGAAACCTGCGCCCCCAGCTGCGCCCGCGCCGGTGACCGAGATCGAAGCGGCCGAGGTGCAGCCGCCGCGGACGGGCGTCGAGGTGGTGAGCGTCGAGGAGCGCGACGGAGTCCGCTACTACACCATGCGCGACTTGCGAAACGGAAACGTGGTCAAGAACGTCACGATGTCTTCGGCGCGGCGCCTCTGGCACTACGCCATCAGCCAATACGCGCGCCTGCCGGGAGATCTGGAGAGCGCGCCGATCACCTGGCAGGGCGAACTGGGTGTGCTCGGCCGACGGACTTTGGCCAAACGCGACCGACTCGACCTGGCCCAGAAGACGCCCCAGGGAATCCGCCTCTACTTCGGCGTGACGGAAGACGGAATTCACGGGCCGTGGAAGCGCCTGGTAGGCGCCGACGCCGACTGATCCCCGCACGGGATTCACTCCTCCGCGAAGGCCGCTGAACGCGGCGGGCCCCACGGTGCAGATCCGCGACTTCTCCTACCCCGACGACTTGCCTGCCGTGCTTACCCTATGGGCGGCAGCGGGGTCCGGGGTTCACCTCGGGCGTTCCGACGAGCCGGCTGAAATCCAGAAGAAGCTGGCGCGCGATCCGGATCTCTTCCTGGTGGCCGAAGAGGATGGCGCCCTGATCGGCGCCGTTATGGGCGGCTTCGACGGCCGCCGGGCGATCGTCTATCACCTGGCCGTCGATCCGGGCCGCCGCCGCAAAGGCCTGGGGAAGTGGCTCATGGACGAGCTCGAAACCCGGCTGAAGGCGAAGGGCTGCCTGAAGGCCTACCTCCTGGTGACAAAAGACAATCCCGATGCGCTCCGGTTCTATCAGGACCTGGGCTGGGAAGTGATGGAGTTGCACCTGATGGGGAAGGAGCTGCCGTGAGAGCAGCCGTGCTCACGGTCTCCGACCGATCTGCCAGGGGGGAGCGCAATGACACGAGCGGGCCCGCCCTGCGTGGCCTCCTGGAGGCGCATGGGTGGACTGTCCCCCACGTGGCGATCGTCCCCGACGAGCCGGCCCTCATCCGGGAGGCGTTAACTCAGTGGGCGGATTCAGGCGAAGTGGACCTGATCCTCACAACGGGGGGCACAGGCCTCGGTCCTCGGGATCGCACGCCGGAGGCCACCCTCGAGATCCTGGAGCGGGAGGCGCCCGGGCTGGCTGAGGCCATCCGGGCTGCCGGCCTGCAGCAGACCCCGCATGCTATGCTCTCGCGGGGCGTGGCCGGCACGCGCCGAGCTACCCTGATCATCAACCTGGCCGGCAGCCCTAAGGCTGCTCGGGAGGGGCTCGAAGTGATCCTACCCGCGCTCCCGCATGCGATCGCCCTCCTCTCCGGCCGGCCGGAAGGGGAGGCCGGGCATCGGCCGCCGCGCCCCCTCGGCAGGGCATGATGGGCCGGGCCGCCTGGCCCGCGCCTGGAGGGCATGATGCCCGGCAAGATCCTGATCTTCTCCCCGCATCCCGACGACGCCGAATTCTTCGCCGGAGGCACGATCGCCAGGATGACCGCCGAGGGCGCCGAGGCGATCATCGTCGTTGTCTCCGACGGCCGGAGAGGATCTTTCGAGCACGATAGCGAATCGCTGGCTCGTGTGCGGAGAGAAGAAGCCGCCCGCGGCGCTGCGGCTCTCGGGGCGGGCGGGCCCATCTGGCTCGGGTACCCCGACCTCGAGCTCGACACCCTCACTCCCGGGACGCTCCGCGAGCAGTTCATCCGCCTCATCCGGCAACATCGCCCGGGCGTCGTCATCGCCCAAGACGCCTTCTCCCTGAGCGAAGTCCACCCCGACCATCGGGCGGTCGCCCTGGCCGCTTCCGACGCGGTGAGCTTTGCCTCGCTGCCCCTCCTGCACCCCGAGCACCGGGAGGAGGGCCTCGAGCCGCACTTGGTCGTCGAGAAGTACTTCTATGCGCCGGCGCCCTCGGCCGTGAACAAGATCGTTGACATTACCGAGACGATGGAACGCAAATTGGCCGCCATGGGCGAGCACAGGACTCAGGTCGCCTTCCTGGTGGAGGATGTAATGCGCCAGGCGCGGCTGGCGGGGATCGATATCCAGACAACACTGGGAGAAGCGGCGCAGGATTCGATGGCCGCGCTCGCCTGGGCGATTCGCGCTGAGGCCGCGGAGGTGGGCGCCCGGGCGGGTGTGAACTATGGTGAGGCGTTTCGATATGTACGGTTCCACCCTCTTGTTGAATCCCTACTCGTGAGCGGTGGCGTCGCGAGCGGCGGCCCGTGATTGGTCGTCGGTGAACGGT
>DATEAV010000109.1:0-2564 GCA_035288185.1 Anaerolineales bacterium
AGGCCAGCCACTCCGCCGCATCGTGCATGGGCCTTCGGTCTTCCTTATCCGAGGAGACCGAAGGGATCTCCACCAGGGCGGTGAGCTCCGCCAGTGAATCCTCGAAGTGAGCGCTTGCGTACGCGAGAGCGGCTTCTAAAGAAGCTGCCATCCAGCCCTCACTGGGTGCCTGCACTTGATGTCACGGCTCGCGATGGAACATCACTCGAGACGGAGGCTTTGCACGACCGGAATAAGGGTTTCCATCGTCTCCGGATCGATGATCGAAAGCCCGATCAGCTTGCCGGCGTGCTCGACGAAGTACCACTCCACCTCAAAGGGAACCGAGCCGCCGCCGATCCGCGTCGCTTGGGCCGAGACGGAACCCAGTGTCACTGCTTCAACAGGATGCGGAGGGCAGATCGAGCACTGGAGGGTGACGAACTGTTCGGGGGTCAGGCCGGCGGCTTCGGCGACGATGACGCGGCTGGTGCCGGGGCCGCCTTCTGCCGAGGGCTCGAGGCCTAGGGTGTAGGGATTGTAGGTTCCTCCGCCGTCGATGGGGATGGCGAATGGACCGGCGGCCGACCAGCCCTCGGGGAGCACCAGGCTGAAGCGGCCTTCGGCGTTGACATACCTGCTCTCGGCCGGAGTTGGGGGAGGCGCGGCTGTTGCGGATGCGGGCGGCGTGGCGCCCGCGGAGCAGGCCCCGATGAGGGCGGCAAGGGCACAGAGCATGGCGACGAGAGAACGCCGGATCATTATGGACCTCGAGATTGGGGTGAGCCGATTGTACCTGACACCGACCGGACAAGATGAACCGCGGGCCATCCCTGTCGAGCCGAGGCGTCAACGCGAGAGCGGGAGAGCGCAGGGATCGAGGACGCGTCTCCGCGTGCACCGCGCACTCCGCGGTGAGTGATCGGGCGCCTTCCCCATCCCGCACTTTCAACCAGATGAGCGCAGAGCTGGAACGCTCGCGCGCCTACAGACTCATGATAATCTCACCTTGAATGGTCAAGATTGACGTAAAATGGCGGAATGGTGACTTCCAGAGCAGAGGTCAGGACCCATTGCGCTTCGAGGCATTGGCCGGGCCTTGCCGGGTTGGTGCTCATCGCTGCGGCGTGCGGCGCCCTGCCCGACGGGGCCACGCCTGCCGGGGCTTTGCCGCCGACGGCGGCGGGAACCAGCGGGCCAGGGGCTCCCGGCGGCGACCTGGCGACGGATCCTGCGACGATGTCTCCCGCCGGGGCCCCAACTTTGGTGGAGTTCGACGTTCCCCCCGGCTCCCATCCGCACGACGTCGCCCCGGCGGCCGATGGGACGGTTTGGTATACCGCGCAGGCATCGGGAGCGCTTGGGCGCCTCGATCCGCGTACGGGCGAAACTCACCACGTTCCCCTCGGGCCCGGCTCCTCACCCCACGGCGTGATCATCGGACCCGACGGCGCACCATGGGTCACCGACAGCGGCCTGAACGCGATCGTGCGAGTCGATCCATCTAGCGAAGAGGTTCAGCGGTTTTCCCTTCCCCTCGGCCGAGGCAATGCGAATCTCAACACGGCCGCATTCGACGCCGACGGCATCCTGTGGTTCACCGGCCAGAGCGGCGTCTATGGGCGGCTAGATCCACAGAGTGGCGAGATCCGGGTCTTCGATGCGCCGGGCGGCCGGGGCCCGTACGGGATCACCGCCACGCCGAATGGAGAGGTCTACTACGCCTCGCTAGCCGGCAGCCACATCGCCCGGATCGACCCCGTCACCCACCAGGCGACCGTGATCGAGCCTCCCACGCCGGGGCAGGGCGCACGCCGTGTGTGGTCTGATTCGGCGGGCAGAATCTGGGTGAGCGAGTGGGACGCCGGACAGTTGGGGATGTACGACCCGGCGACCGGGGCCTGGCGGGAATGGCGGCTCCCCGGAGGGAACCCCATGCCCTATGCCGTCTATGTCGATTCTTCCGACATCGTTTGGTTGAGCGATTTCGGGGCAAACGCGCTGCTGCGCTTCGATCCCGTCACGGAATCGTTCGAGGCGTTTCCTCTGCCCAGCGCCTCAGCCAGCGTGCGCCAGCTCCTGGGCGTTCCCGGCCAGGTCTGGGGCGCCGAATCATCGGTGGATCGAATCGTTCTCCTGACAACCGCGCAGGGCGAGTGAGGCATGGGCATGTTCCGCAATCGCAGACAACTGCTTGCGGTCGTCGGTATCGCGCTGATCGCCGCCAGCTGCGCCGCACCTCCCGGAGCGCAGGAAAGCGAGGCGACTTCCATCCCGGCGACCCCGACCGCCTCGTCGACGCCCACGCCCGCCGGCACACCGACCTCCACGCCGATCCCCACGCCGACGCTCCATCCTCTGGCGATCGAGGCGATGCGGCTGGGCGACTACCCCGGGAGCGAGGTCGTGATCGAGGAGACCCTGGAGCCCGGCGCCAACTACTCCCGCTATCTCGCCTCCTACCTCTCCGAGGGGTACAGGATCTACGCGCTGCTCACGGTGCCCTTCGCCGCGCCCCCAGAGAGCGGTTGGCCCGTGATCATCTTCAACCACGGCTTCATCCCTCCCGACGAGTATCGGACGAC